>CALKDJ010000045.1 GCA_938084195.1 uncultured Methylophilaceae bacterium | reverse complement strand
TCCCACTCCCGAGCATGTAAAAAAAATGCTTAAACAATTAGAAAATTGGGAGTCTTATCGACCAACTTCAGTTATAGATTTGCATAGAAATCCATTTCAGCCTAAAAGATATAAGTTTTTTAAAGAGGAAGATTAATAATTTTTCTTTGTAAGTCTTTAGTTTTAAACCCACCTAAAATTTTATTATTGTAAAAAAACAACATATATCTATAAATTGTACTTTTTTCTTGCAATGAGAATGATTCTCATTTACAATTGTGAATGATTATCATTTACAAAAAAAAGGAAATATATGAAGATCAATAAGAAATTAATCACTTCAGCAGCGATGGTTGCTTTTGCGGGTTCTGCTTTGGCAGCACCAACTAATGAAGAAATCATGCAAATGATGCAGGAGTTAAAACAAGAAATTGCAGATTTAAAGAAGGAAAACACTGAGCTTAAAGGGGACGTAGAAGATGTTTATGTCGCGACCGAAGAAGCAGTCAAAGCTCAAGTGAAATTAACTAATAAATATTCTTGGGGTGGTTATGGTGAATTACACCACAATCGTTTAGAGGATCAAATTGGAACTTCTGATACAGATAAAATGGACTTCCATAGATTCGTATTATTCTACAACTATGAATATTCAGACAAATTACGATTTGTTTCTGAGCTTGAATTAGAGCATTCATTAGCAGGTGATGGTAAGCCTGGTGAGGTTGAGCTAGAGCAAGCTTATGTTGAATATGATGTTACTGACAAAAGCTCAGTTACTGCTGGTTTGTTCTTGATACCAATTGGTTTATTGAATGAAACACATGAACCAGATACATTTTATGGCGTGGAAAGAAACGATGTAGAAAAAAATATCATTCCAACTACATGGTGGGCTGGGGGTGTAATGGGTAGAACAGAATTAGCCGATGGCTTGACTCTTCGAGTAGCTGCCCATGAGCCATTAGAAGCTACTACAAGCTTTAAGATACGTGATGGTCGTCAGAAAACTGCAAATGCAATTGCTGAGGATTATGCTTACACTGCGAACCTGAAATACACCGCAATACCTGGTGTAACTTTAGGTGGAACCATTAACTATCAAGCAGATTTTGCACAACAGACTGGTTTAGCTGTGGAAGAACTGACCTTAATTGAGGGGCATGCTGATATTCGCAAAGGACCGTTTGGTTTGAGAATGCTTTATGCTGATATCGATGTTACCGGAGCTGGTCCTGAAGCGAATGGCCGAGATAGTCAGAAAGGTGGATATATTGAACCATCCTATAGATTCGCCGATAGTTTTGGAGTATTCGCTCGGTATGCAACGTGGGATAACGAAGATGGTAATAGCAGCGATACTACATACCATCAAACCAATGTTGGATTTAACTACTGGATTGATCCACGTGTGGTATTCAAGTTTGATTATCAGGATCAGAATAATGGTAGTGCAATCACCAAAGAGTTAGACGGTGTGAACGTTGGGTTTGGTTATTCTTTCTAAAAGATAACTATATATCCAGCTATTATAATTACAGAGGAAATTTACTCTCCTATCTTTCCTCTTGTAATTATTTATATTTTGAAACTTTAAGGAAAGGGCATGTTTTTTTGGATAAATTTTGATGTGGAGGATGAGATAGTGACGAATATGGACAAAGATTATTTAATTTGGCTTTTAAGCGAAATGCAAAAAAAAGATAATCCTTGGAATGACGAGCTTAAGTTTGCAGTTCAATTGATTGAACGAAAAAATATCAAAAGTTAATTATAGAAATAATTAAAATAGATAAAACTTTTTTATAATTAACATCTCAATAAATTGTTTGCGGTGAGAATGGTTCTCATTTACAATTTCAAGTATTAATTATAAGGCTTCCTATAGGCAATGATTTCATTTACTAACAAATTTACAATGTCATGTGTATTAGCGATCGCATTTCTTATGTTTATGCATCCTGCAAAAGCAAAGGGTGTATATCAGACGGAAGAAGATTTTTTGCTAGAGGTATTTAGTGGAAAGGTTCCTGATCAAAAAAGATTAATTTTAAAATCAAAATTAAGGGAGCCGATAGAGAAAATTTTAAGACATCCCTATACAGGCATGAGAATCAAGTATTGGCAAAATAATAATCAAACAGCTTGGATTTTAGAGGAAATAGGCAAAGAATATCCAATTACCTTTGGTATGGTTGTTAGTAACGGAAAAATTGCCAAGGCCAAAGTGTTAATATTTAGAGAGATAAGAGGTTGGGAGGTAAAGTACCCAGCTTTCACAAGGCAGTTTGTTGGCGCAACTTTTGATGGTGAAAAACTTGATAGAGGAATTGATGGGGTATCAGGAGCCACTTTGTCGGTATGGGCAATGACAAAGATTGCTAAAATTGCATTAGTCTTGGATGCGTATGTAAATAAATCCTAATGAAAATAAAACTGAAAAAGATAGTAGATCTTCATCGGTATATTGGCTTAGGTATTTGTATATTTCTTGTACATCTTGCAATAACTGGAATATTTCTTAATCATTCCATTGGTTTACGACTTGATAAAACTTTTATAACTTGGCCATGGTTGTTGAATCAATACAACCTCTCGGTGCCTGAGCCAGCAAATATTTTTACAATTGGTAAGAATAATTTTTCTACTATTGATGGTGAAGTCTTTTTTAACGATAAGCCAATTTTTTTAGCAGAAGAAGATTTGCTCGGTGTCAGTCAAAATCAAGATACTTTTATTCTAGCGAGTAGTTCAACCATTACTGTGATCAGTAAAGAGGGTTATATAATAAACAAAGAAAATGTCCTTCCTTTTACTATTAAAAATATTGGTATTAATGAAAATGAGGTGGTTATTAATGATAGTGAAGATAAGATCTGGAGTTCAGAATCGATAAATGGTGTTTGGGAATTAACAGAAAATAGGATTGTTCAATGGAGTATGGAGGGTTCTATAACCCCCACAAATCAAGAGAAGATAAGAAAATATTTTGTGGGAGATGGTATAAGTCTCGAGCAAGTTATTTTAGATTTCCATAGCGGTGCAATTTTTCAAAAAGCAGGGAAGTTATTTTTTGATATTATCTCAATATTACTGATTATTTTATCTTTTACAGGCATATGGCTATGGACCATAAAAAGAAAATATTAAGTTAAGCTTTTCTCCACAAATACCAAGCTGCAATTGATCTAAAGGGGCTCCATAATTCTGCAGCCCTAGCTAATTCTTTGGGGGATATATCTCCTTCTAAAGACTTTAATGTACGGTATTTATTTCTTAAGGCTAAATCTGAACTTGGCATTATATCTATTCGCCCTAAATGAAAAATTAAAAACATCTCTGCGGTCCATTTACCAATACCCTTGATAGCAGTGAGTTTTTCAATAATATTTTCATTTTTCATATCAATTAAATTTACATAAGATGGAATTAACTGATTTTTTTCATACCAAGCAATATCCAAAATGCTGAGGTATTTATTTTTTGATAGCCCACATTCCTTAAATTGATCCTTTTTCTCAAAAATATTGTTAGCTGTTGGAAAGGAACCATTGAAAAGTTTGAGAAATTTTCTCAGTATGGCATTCGCTGCTTTTGGATGTAATTGTTGATATATGACTGATTTGATTAATGCTTGATAGGGAGGTAAAGTTTGATCTGCTTTGAGAGTGCAAGGACCTATCTGTGAGATTAAATTATTCCAATCATCATCTAACAATGATAGAAAAACTGCCCCTTCTTGGCAAAGCTTTTCATTACCAATTAATATGCTTTCCCGCATAATCTATGAAACGTCCAGAATTCTCAATATTAAGAGCATCAATTACCTCTATCATGCCAGAGACACTTTGCTCATCATTAATTAAAGCATTCATACCTCCCATATCAGTTTGTACCCAGCCTGGATGAAGCGTTAGCGTTGCAATGTCATAGGATCTGAGATCGTTCTCTAAGCTTCGCATGATCATATTAAGTGCTGATTTGCTTGAACGATATATATAAGAACCACCGCTAGTATTATCGTCAATACTTCCCATTTTGCTGGTGATAGAGACGACTTTCTTTAAGCCCCCCATTTTAATATTGGGTAATAAGGCTTGGATTACTTCATAAGGGGCAATACTGTTAATGGCAAAGCTCTCTAACCAAGCCTGTTTATTTGCAGAACCAAGTGAGCTCGATCTCCATATACCAGCATTATTAATTAGGATATCAATAGGGACATCTTTTATTTTGTGCGATAGATCTTCAATTTCCTCATTTATGCCTACATCTAAAGGGTATATTGATATTAAGTCACTCTGCTCAGCAAGTTGTAAAAGACGATCAGCATTTTGTGGAGCTCTACATGTTGCCAAAACATTGAATTTTTTTTGAGCATATAGCTCAGTAAATTTGAGACCTAGCCCACGGTTTGCGCCAGTTATTAATATAGTTGATTGAGTCATATTTATATTTAGGTTTTTTAATTAATTAATTAATTAATATTTAGTCTATACTAAAAAATATTAGGCTATCAAGAGTGTTTATGAGAAAAATCTATTTTATTTTATTTTTTATTTTTCCTTCAGCAGTATTTGCTCAAGAATTTGCCCAATACTGCACAACAAGTTTAGCAGAAGGAAATTTTAATAAGACCAATTGTAGTATTAAGTCAGAATTTGATGGGAAAGAATATTGCTTTGGGAATAAAGCCTCACAAGCAATTTTTGTGGATGACCCAAAGGAAGTTTTAAAGCTAGCGAATAATTTTTTCAGTAAAAGCACATCCTCTGATAGGAAAAAAATTACCCAAGAAGATGCAATGATTGCTCTAGATGATCCTGATTGCGATTTTTCAAATATGGATGCTGGATACCTTAACTTTAAAGGAAAAGACTTAACCCACTGCATTATGGTAAATACCAGTTTTTTTGGGGCTGACCTACGTGGAGCGAATTTATCAGGGGCAAATCTTCAAAGGGCATATTTAAACCTTGCAAGGCTAGAGGACGCTAAATTTAATGGAGCTAATTTGGCTGGCGCCACTATTTTTCAACCCATATTTGGTAATACCTCTTTTAGGTCCGCTAACCTCGCTAATGCGAGAGTCATTGGGACATTAGGTAAGGTAGATATGTCCTCAGCCGTTATAACTGAAGGTCGATTTGGTTTGGATGTGGGTAATCAGCCGATGGGTCAAATGAAATTTGATTCTTCTGGAGGTAATTTTGCGAAGTCAAACTTTCAAGGTGCTGATTTAAATATTGCTAGTTTTATTTTTTGTAATTTACGAGAAGCTAACCTAAGCAATACCAATCTTTATCGTGCAGAATTGATTCAAGCTGATTTAACAGGAGCTGATTTAACAGACGCCGATGTGGATGGAGCAAACTTCAAGGATGTGATAGGTTTGGATACGGTAAAGGGATTTAAAACAGTTAAGGGAAAGTGTAAAAATTGCGGAATGTAATTTTTTAGACAAAAAAATAACGCCTGATCAGACGTTATTTTCATATCAAGTATTCTTTAGTTTACTGATGATTTAAGTGCAGCACCAGCTTTAAAGGAAGGAACATTTCTTGCAGGTATTTTTAATTCAGCACCTGTTTGTGGGTTTCTACCTGTTCGAGCCGCTCTTGAAGATACTTTAAAAGTACCAAAACCAATCAATGTAACAGTGTCACCTTTTTTAAGAGCACCAGTTACTGCATCAACTGTTGCATCAATTGCGCGACCAGCTTCTGCTTTTGTGGAGCCAGTTGCACTTGCTACTGCTTCTATAAGTTCACCTTTATTCATGTAATCCTCCAAGTATGTATATATTGATATTTTTACTACAACCCACGCCAATAGTGCATGTGGTGCTAGGTAAGATTTACTTTGCCCATTTTATTAAAAATTGTCAACAAAAAATTGTGATTTATTAGCTTAGAGTGCTAATTAAAATTATTGTATTAAATTTGGATGATAATTTTTGATTAATGTTACAATAATCAAATGGAAAAAATAAAACATGGTGGTTATAGGTTAGGGGCGGGACGAAAAGTTGGCACTGGTAAATATGGCGAGTCAACAAAAGTTATAAGAGTCCCGATAAGCAAAGTCACAGATATTAAGCACTATATTCTTCGACAGCAATCACAGAATATCGATACTATGTTTAACGTAAAAATTTCAGATACACAACAATTACCTTTTTTTGCGCACAAGGTTCCAGCTGGTTTTCCTTCTCCCGCAGATGATCATGTAGAAAAAAGATTGGATTTAAATGAATATTTAATTAATCAAAAAGAAGCTACTTTTTTTATTGCTATTAGAGGGGATTCAATGATTGATGCTAGCATTCACGATGGTGATATTGTGATTGTTGATCGCTCAAAACAAGCACGAATCGGTGATATTGTATTAGCTTCAATTGATGGGGAATTTACCGTTAAAACATTGGCAAAATATTTGTCAAAGCCAAGATTAGTTCCAGCAAATAAAAATTATAAATATATTGATATTACGGAGAATATGGAATTTGAAATTTGGGGAGTAATCACCGGAGCAGTTAGAAAGTTTAAATAAGAATGATAGCTTTGGTAGATGTTAATAATTTTTATGTAAGTTGTGAAAGGCTTTTTAATCCTTACTTACATGATAAACCTGTGGTGGTCTTGAGTAATAA
>CALKDJ010000044.1 GCA_938084195.1 uncultured Methylophilaceae bacterium | reverse complement strand
GTGCCAACAAATAGAACAATATTTTACTTCTAGAGGAAATTCTGGTGTTGTAGTACTTTTGTCCTTAAGTAAGTTATTGGCCAGTGGTTGTATTCCAAGATTAAGAAATTTATCAATTGAATTATTGCCACAACATAAGCACTGCTCTAAAATTTTAAACATACTCATCTCTTTTGACTTTTATAAATTCTCCGGAGAATTGTTTAACTCGGCACACAGAACGATCATATGATATTTTCATACCTCCGGGTGGGTTGGGATGTAACCAATTACCTTCACCATTTGTTTCAAAAACATTATGCCTTACATTATCTGGTGCATATGGATCAATCCCTGTTGTTTTAAAATTAATAAACCCTTCATCCAAAAGCCATGCAACGGCGGTCTCTCCAGAACTTATCACCGAATACTTCCTAACTTCTTCAGTTTCTGGATATGGATGAAAATTAAATGTGAAGTTATAAACATTTATGTGCTCCGGAAGAGTATCTTTAATTAAATCATATGCTAAAGTATCGCCTTTGTTTTCTAGATTAAAACGAAGGGGAATAATCAAATTTTTAATTTTATCAAAATAATTTGGTATTTTTAATATTTGTTCATAGATGTATAAATCTCCTAAAAATTGAAAATCTATTCTATTTGTTAATCTACCTGATGTATTTAGGCAGCAAGTATAAATTGTTTCATTAGCTTTAATATAGCGACAAGAAGGGCCCTTTCCAATTAAAACTATGGTTCTATTTCTATTGTAATCATTGGATAATAATTTTTTGATATCTCTTTTGCCCCTTGGTGGAGTAAGCCAATTCATGCTTCCACCAGATTTAAAATTTCAAGCCAATTATTATCATATTTTATTGCTTTGTCATCAATATAAAATTTAGCTCTAGGTTTTTCGTGAGTAACATAATCAATATATTTCATTACATTATGTTTTTCTAGCCACTCTATAACCAATTGTAGACCTGTTATTCCATTGACTAGCGGACGATCAGGTCTTGCTTTTGCCGTAAAAATAATTATATTATATTCCTTTGAAAGACGCTCTAGAGATTCTAAAGCATATGGAAGAGGATCTCCATAACATGTACCATCGCCCCAACCTTGGAAGTCATGAATTACGCCATCAAAATCGACGGCAATATTTGATTTTTCGTGTTCAAATCCGGGAGGAACTTCTTGATTTAAAAATTCTTTTTTCATCTGATCTCCATTTTCTTTATTTCTTGTAATCTACGATTTGCCACACCGCCAATTGAAGGACATTCAAATCCTGAAGCATGTATTAACTGATAAAACATCATCGTTGATATTACCTCAGAGGTATGATAATAAATTACATCTTGATTAATAAAATTAATGTTTTTTACCTTATTTTTCTTTTCCTGTGCGCATACCATATGACATTTGCAGCCTTTTTCAGAAGCCATCGTTAAGGCGCTAACTAAACTAGCAGATGAAGCACCATTTACAGAGCAAGACATACCCAAAACTAATACTCTAGAAGGGTCTAAAAATCTGAGTCTTTGTTCTATCCATTTTGTAAACCAAGTCTCAAAGGAATTATCTGATATAATGCTGGTTGCAACAATTGCAGATCCCGGACAAATTGCATTTTTATCTGTAATCCTTGAAATATCAACTGCTGCGTGATCGGCGATTGACATATTTCCACCGTTTCCAACAATAAAAATATGCTCTAGATCAACAAAGTCATTTTCTAGTTTAACCCATTCAGGCGTCTCAATTAGAATTGAAAATTTCTCATATAAATTTTCCATATCAACTCTTGTTTTTCTATTTCTAAAGTTCATTCTTTTACTCCTTAAAGGGCCATGATGAATAACCAAGTCCAGATTCTAACATTTTAATCTGCCATGGTGCATCTATCTCCATCATGGTATCTTGAATGTATGCACCAATAGTATTTCCTAAAAAAGGAAAAGGCAACAATCCATCATTATTAATTAAAATTTCTCTTTTGATAATCCAAAAAGATCCATTCATAAAATAAGATTTTCCTGCGGAATTCCTATCATTTGATAGATTTCCTTTTAAATTATTTCTAATAAACGATTGATCTACTATAGTATTTAATAATCCATCTTCAATTTTAAATGCCCTAAAGGGATTAAACATAGTATATTCTGACACTGCTTGAACAGAATCTAGCTTTGGATTATTAATAAGCATATTGATCGCATTATCCAAATCAATGGTTCTTGCCCCCAAAGTGTTACCAAATAAAACTACTAAATAATCACAAATATCACCGGTTCTTGATTCAATTTCAAGCATTCCATGTAACATAGTTTCTTGATGTGAAGAGGTATCTTGACATAAATTTTCAGGTCGTTCGATTGTTTTATATCCATATTTAGATGCATTATCATGAATTATTTTATAATCTGTTGAAACATATACATCTTTGATTAATTCACTCTCCAAGGTGCTTAAAACATTGTGTAGATATAGTGGTTTGCCTTTAATCTCCATAATATTTTTATTCGGTACCGATTTACTTCCTGCTCTGGCTGTTTGTAAAGCATAAATATTCATTTATTTCTCCTTTAGTGATAGGTCAATTGGTATTTTAAAGCCATAATCACAATTGTGTATTTTTGTTGCTATAACATCAGAATTTCTAATCTTAGCTAAGTCATATAATGTTCTTCTTTTAGATTTTATGTGTGATATACCTGTTTTGTGCGATATAGCTTCAGCAAATACTTTTGGTGCTATTATATCAATATAGTCCTTTGTTGTCCATTGATCCACAAAAGCTTTATCATAAGGAAAATTATTTCCAAAAAAGCTTGTTCTAATTACTAAAGAGTTGTCATATGTTCGAACAATAAGTTCTGCTGCTGT
>CALKDJ010000043.1 GCA_938084195.1 uncultured Methylophilaceae bacterium | reverse complement strand
ACTTAAACCGTATGTCTGGAATTGGATGGTATACATACAATCTAGCGCATAATCTTATCAAGGAAGAACAAATCAACCCTACCTTTTTTTATGGCAATAAATCAAGTAGGGATTTATTTCTTCAAAAAGGTTTCTTAAATTTGAAGCTTAATACCTTCGTAAGAGATTTTTTTCCTTTTTCATATTATTTTAAAAGAAAATATACCCAACATTACTTTAAAGATATAATAAAAAAAAATAGCTTTGATCTTTATCATGAGCCAAATTTTTTAGCATTTGATTCAGAAGTTAATACAGTTATTACCATCCATGACTTATCGTGGTTTCATCATCCCGAGGTTCATCCAATAAGAAGGGTTAAATTTTTTAATAGTTGCATTGAAAAAATTGCAAGAAGTGATGCTAGAATAATTGTAGACTCCGCTTTCACTAAAGAAGATTTACATAAAAGTTTAAATATTCCTAAATCAAATATTGATGTAGTTTATCTTGGTGTAGAAAAAAGCTTTGCTCCTAGAGGTGAAACTAGGGATCAATCTTTACTAAAAAGATATAAATTAAAATACAAAAAATTTATTTTATTGGTTGGGACTCTTGAACCAAGAAAAAACTTTATTACCGCCTTACGTGCATACACCATACTACCCGAAAAAATTCGGAAGCAGTATCCATTAGTATTTGTCGGGGGGGATGGTTGGTTAAATGACGAATTTGAAAAGATTAGCTCTAGTCTAATCTCTAAAGGAGAAGTGAGAATGCTAGGATATTTATCTTCAGACGATCTCAAAGCTATTATTTCTGCCTCAAAAATATTTATTTTTCCATCCTTATATGAAGGATTTGGTTTACCAATTTTAGAGGCTATGGCATCTGGAAGTCCAGTAATATCATCAAATTCAACCTGTTTACCAGAAATTACAGGAAATGCTGCATTATTAAATGAACCTCTTGATGAAATAGGCTTTATGAAATCAATTTATCAGGTTTTACAGGATAATGACCTAGAAGAAAAATTGATCCAAAGTGGTTTAAATCATGTAAAAAATTTTACATGGGAAAACTGTGCAAAAAATACACTGAACACGTATATTAAGAAATTAGGCTAGATAAACCAAAATGTATTAAAATTTTGAATGAAATTAAAAGACTTTCTTTATCGTTATTCTAGTTTTACTTTAGCTAAAGTAATATTTTTTATTGGCCGAAGCGCAATCCTAATCTTATCTTTTCAATGGTTATCAACGGCTGAGTTTGCCCTAATTGCTGGTGCGTTTTCTTTTGTTGAAATACTCCGTGCACTTACTGATGTAGGTTCCGAAAATATTATTTATTCAAGGCTTTCGTCTGCCAATAAGCCAATTTCTAATATTGTTAAAAGCTTGGTTACTTTTCGTGTGAAATTTTCTTTTTTAGTTTCATCAATATTTTCATTTGCTTCTTATTTTATTTTCAGCTCAGATATATGGCCATTATTTCTTTTGCCAGCGATTAGTTCGCTGCAGAGCTCAAGTATTGGCTTTATGCAAAAGAAACGTGATTTTAGAAAAATACTCAACTTGGTTGCATTTGTTTTTATAGTGGCATTGCTTTCTGTAGGTACTGTTTTTTTATATGAAATTAAAGGCATCTATTTAATTTATTTGATGATTTTGCCAGAGTTATTTGCAACTGTTGCAGGGCTTGTGATTACTAAAAGCTCTTGGTATGAAATTATGCTCTATAAGCCCCGAACATCTCATTTAGTGCCTAAATTATTGCCGTACATGTTGCCGAGTTTAGCGGTTAGTATTTTAGTACTTTTGTATACAAGGTTAGATGTGATTTTGGTTTTACCTTTGTTAGGCACGCTATCACAAGTAAATTATTCTATAGGCTTTCGTTTGGTTGAGCCTGTATTTTTAATATTATCTTTAGGCTCCTTAAGTCTCCTAGCAGAGTTGGGATCTTACAGTACTATTAACTCAAGGTTGATTGCTTCTAAATTAATGAAAAGTCTAAATGTTGTAGGATATACCTTACTGATGCTCAGCGGCGTAATTCTCGCCTTTGGTTTTCAATATATATCACTTCACTATTTACATTTAAGTATGTCAGCTTCTTGGGTAATATTTTTTTTGGTCTTGGCTATTCCAATAAAATTGTGTAATACTTTTTTTACAACATTGCTTCAAAGAAACGGTCGTTATAATATAGTTTTGTACGCAGCTATAGTAGCTTTTTTATTTACGATGTTATTTGGGCTTATTCTTGGGAGCTATATAGGTGTAGTTGGCATAGCCATGGCAGCGTTGATAGCAGAACATTCAAACTTTTTATATCAAAAGTATCAGGTTAAGAAAATGTTAAGGAATTTTTAATATGAAAAGCAATCCTAATTTATATGATGATTACGACGATCTGAAGGGATGGAACAAACTCTTCCAACCAAGTATTCACGAAGCACATCTTTACTCTAAAGAATTTAATCATATTGACTTTTCTGATAGTTATTTTCTTGATATTGGCTTTGGATCAGGCGGGTTGCTTGGTTGGGCACGCCAACAAGGTGCCATTGTATCTGGTATTGAAATTCAGGAAAAACTAATTAAAGAAGCCTCAAAAGCAGGTATTGAGGTATATAAAGAGTTAAGTGAGGTTCCAAGTGATCGATATGACATTGTGACAGGGTTTGATTTACTTGAACACCTTTCATTAAATGAAATCCCTCTATTTCTTGACGAAATTAAGCGCATCACAAAACCATCAGGCGTGGTTTTATTTCGATTCCCTAATTGCCAATCTTCTGCGGGTCTTATTAATCAGTTTGGTGATCATACCCATTTAACTATGCTTTCAGGGCCTATTGTTTTGCATCTTATGAAAAAAGCTGGCTTTGTTGATGTATTTTATCAAGAGGGCAGAGTATTGGGATCTACTAAGTTACTTTATAGAGTCGCCAGAGTATTAATGAAGACTTTAACGTTTCTTTTTACATATATGTATCGGATTGCTATTTCAGATAGCAACACACCGCTCAGCAAAAACGTCATTTTACAAGCTAAGAAACCACAACAAAAATGACTGTTTCCCATAGCACGACTGACAAGTCTAAAGTTTTAAATATATATAAAACTTATTTTCCAGACCCTCCAGGTGGTTTGCAACAAGCTATTCGGCAAATATGTTTATCTACTTCTGAAGAATCTATTGAAAATACAATCTTCACTTTATCATCCCAACCTAAACCCAAATATATAAAAATGCCTGAAGCGAAACTATTTAGAGAGCAATCTTGGCTTGCTCCTGCTTCCTGTGATATTGGTGGACTTTCTGCTTTTTCAAATTTTTCAAAACTCACTAAGCAGACTGATGTTTTACATTACTTTTTTCCCTGGCCTTTTGCTGATGTCTTACATAACGTTGTGAAGCCAGAGAAGCCAGCAATGTTAACTTATGTTTCTGATATTGTGAGGCAAAGGTTTTTAGGAGCTGCGTATGCTCCGTTAATGTGGTGTATGTTAAGACAAATGAAAATAATCGTAGCAAATTGTCCTGCCTATGCTCAAACTAGCCCAATTTTATCTGACCCCTCAATTCGAGATAAGGT
>CALKDJ010000042.1 GCA_938084195.1 uncultured Methylophilaceae bacterium | reverse complement strand
CCAATAAAAATAGTGATAATAATCCATAAATATTCTATAAAAATATTTAGATTAAGCATCATACCGACACTAATAAAAAAAAGGCCTAAAAGAATATCTCTAAATGATGCAATATCTGACTCAACCTGATATCGGTATCGTGTCTCGGAAATTAGCATGCCAGCTAAAAAGGCTCCTAATGCATAAGATAATCCTGCAAGATGAGTTAGGTATGCAAAAAACATGGTAACCATCAATACATTCAACACAAATAGCTCTCTTGATTTTTGTTGTGCCACTAAACCAAACCAAAAATTTATAATTGGTTTACCCAACCAGAATAAAATACTTAATAAAACAGCGATTTTTAAAATAATAGGAATAAATAGAGTATTAATATCTATTGTTGGCGCACTTAGTGCAGGTAATAATATGAGGATAGGTATGACTGCAATATCCTGAAATAATAAAATACCAATCGAAAGTCGTCCGTGACGACTATTTAAATCAATACGTTCTATTAAAATTTTTGAAACAATTGCCGTAGATGACATAGTCAATGCACTACCAATTACAAAAGCCATTGCAAGATCTAACCCAAATAATCTTGATACAAAAAAAGTTGTAGCTAAAGTAATAAATACTTGGGCTCCACCTAACCCAAATAATATTCCCCTCATTGAATTTAATTTTGGCAGGCTAAATTCAAGTCCAATTGAAAACATAAGAAATACAATACCGAATTCAACAAAATGCCTTATTGAATCACTATCATATAAAATTCCAGCACCGCTGGGTCCTAAAAGAATACCCACCGCAAAATAGGCAATAGTGGCAGACAGCTTAAAATATTTGAACACTGTCAAAAAAACAACAGAGCAAACCAATAGTAAAATAATTATTAATTCAATAGATTCCAACATGTCTTTAGATTTAGAATAAAAGTAATAACTTTATTCTACTATTAAACCCTTTTATACTATCGTTTTAATATAAAATTAAATCATGACGATTAATCAAAACAATATTATTGATAATGCTAAAAGAGTATTAAAAATAGAAGCTGATGAAATTTATAATACATTAAATAATATCGATAATAATTTTGCTCAAGCAGTTAAACTCATTACCCAATGCAAGGGAAGAATAGTTGTTAGTGGTATGGGTAAATCTGGCCATATTGGAAGAAAAATATCGTCCACAATGTCAAGTACAGGAACTCCTGCCTTCTTTATGCATCCAGGTGAGGCAAGTCATGGTGATCTTGGCATGATAATGAAAGAGGATGTTGTAATTTTTTTTTCTAACTCTGGAAAAAGTGAAGAGCTAATATCTATTATTCCTAGTATCAAAAGAATTGGCGCCAAAATTATTTCTGTAACAAATGATATAAATTCAGATTTAGCACTTCAAAGTGATATTAATATTAGTATAGTTGTGAAAAAAGAGGCATGTCCACTTGGATTAGCTCCAACGGCTAGCTCTACAGTCGCGCTCGCTCTCGGCGATGCACTCGCTATTTGTGTTCTAGAAGAAAAAGGATTCTCAGCGCAAGACTTTAAAAATTCACATCCAGGGGGTTATTTAGGGAAAAATAATTTAGTCAGAATTAGAGATATTATGCTTAAAAACGCCGATGTTCCAAAAATTAATTATCAATCCTCTCTTGGAGATGCAATTATAGAAATATCAGATAAAAAAGTTGGGTTTACAGCCATTGTGGATGAAAAAAATATTATCGTAGGAATTTTTACTGATGGTGATCTCAGAAGAGCTTTATTAAAGCAGAAGGATATAAACTCTCCAATTTCAGAATGCATGTCTAAAAAACCTATTACACTTAATGAAAATCAGCTAGCTATTGAAGCAATTAATATTATGGAAAAGTCAAAAATTAGTGGCTTTATAGTAAGAAATGATAAAAATAATCCAACTGGTATAGTTAATCTTCATGTTCTTCTTAAACAAAAAATAATTTAATATGGATAATAAATTATCATCAATTTTTGCCTTAATATTCATACTTTTTATCGCCTTAATATCCTTTTGGCTTAACCAAGAAGTTAAAAAAGAACTTTTAGAAGACGCAAAGAACTTGAACAATGCTGCGGACTTCTATTTAAGTAATTTTTCATCTAAACATATGAATGAAGCTGGATCTATCAAATATATCATCACTGGTAAAGAAATGAAAAACTACAAACACTCTGAAAAAACATTGCTCCTTCAACCAAAATTTGTAAAGTATGAAAATAATAAACCTATCTCAAATATATCTGGTGAATCTGGTGAAATAAAAAATCAGGGTGATGAAATAATTATAAAAGAGAACGTTATCTTGAATCGACTGCCTAATAAATCAAGAAAATTAATGTCACTATACACAAGTCAATTGAATATTGTACCTACCGAAGATATAGTTTTTTCCAAAAAACCAGTAAAGATAATACAAGAGCCCAATATTGAAATTGATGGAGTTGGAATGAAATATGATAAAAAAGAAAATACAATAAAATTATTAAGTAATGTTAAGGTTCATTATGAGAATGCGCAAAAATAATACTTACATGATAAAAATGATTAAATTTTTTTATATTTCATTTTTTTTTCTATTTTTCACTAAAATTGCTTTTGCAGAGAAAGCTGATAGAGAAAAACCCATTGAAATTGAGTCCGACACCATGACTGTTGATGACACCAAAAATACAAGCACTTATCAAGGGGATGTCATACTCACTCAAGGAACTCTTATTATTAAAGCAGACAAATTAGTTGTGCGAGAGGATAACCAAGGGTTCCAACACAGTACTTCGATTGGTAACCCAACAACATTTAAACAAAAAAGAGATGGGCTAGATGAGTACATTGAAGGCATAGGCCAGAGAATTGATTATGACGGTCATATGGATAAAGTACACATTTACAAAGATGCTACGGTAAAAAGAGGTAATGATATCGTGATGGGAGATTATATTGTTTATGATGCTAATGCAGAAATTGCACAAGCAATGTCTGATAGCTCAAAAAATGAAAATAATGATGGATCAGTTAAAAAAAGGCGAACAAAAGCAATAATAAACCCAAAGACAAGTAATTAAATAATATGCCTGAATTAAATATCCAAAATATAAGGAAACAATTCAATAAGAATGTTGTTGTTAAAGATATCTCACTCAGTGTAAAAAGTGGTGAGGTTATTGGCTTGCTTGGGCCGAACGGTGCTGGAAAAACTACATCATTTTATATGATAGTAGGACTTGTATCCGCAGATCACGGCTCAATATCAATTGATAACAAAAATCTATCAAAAATGCCTATTCACAGCAGGTCTAAACTAGGCATATCATACTTACCCCAAGAACCATCTATTTTTAGAAAATTAACGGTT
>CALKDJ010000041.1 GCA_938084195.1 uncultured Methylophilaceae bacterium | reverse complement strand
AATGTAAGTTTTGATATCGAACCGAGCCAAACTATTTTAGAGGCATCCTTGCTTGCTGGGATTAATATACCCTTTGGCTGCAGAAATGGTAGTTGTGGATCGTGTAAAGGTAAGATTATTTCTGGACAAGTTTTCTGTGATGAATATCAACAATCGGCGATGACAGATGACGAAAAAAGTAATGGATATACCTTGTGTTGTCAATCTTACGTCTCTTCAAATGTTGAACTAGACATAAAGCTTAGTAAATTTGATAACAATCTTCCTGAACCAAAAATTACTCCCGTGAGAGTTGAGTCCTTGGAAAAGCTCAATCATGATGTCATGAGGATGACCTTAAAATTACCAGGTAGTAATAGTTTAGAGTTCCTTGCTGGGCAATATCTAGAATTTATTATGACTGATGGGAGTCGAAGAGCTTACTCTATTGCCAGTCCTCCACATGAAGATCTATTGGAGCTTCATTTAAGATTAATCGATGGAGGTAAATTTACACATTTTGTTTTTCAAGAGATGCAAGAAAAATCTATCCATAGGATTGAGGTACCAATTGGCCAATTTTTTTTAAGAGAGAGTAAAAAACCTATAATTTTTATTGCAGGAGGTACGGGCTTTGCACCAATTAAGTCTGTTATTGAGGATATGTTTCATAATGGCAATAAAAGGACTATCTATTTATATCAAGGTGTAAGGTCAGGAAAAGATTTGTACATGGATAAATTATGTTTGGAATGGTGTGAAGCATTTGAACAATTTAATTACATTCCGGTTTTTTCTGAACCGAGTAAAAAAGATAATATTGAAATCAGAACAGGCTTAGTTCATGAGGCAGTCCTGAATGACTTTGAATCATTTGAAAATTTTCAAGTTTATAGCTGTGGACCTCCAATTCTTATTGAGTCCGCCTATAGTAGTTTGTTAGGAAAAGGTTTATTGGAAGATGATTTTTTTGCTGATGCATTTACTTTTGCCCCACAAAAAAAATGATCATTATTCCTCTATTATTTTTTGAAGTGAAATTAAGCTTATATTGTCAGTAATAGATACTTTTGAAAAAGGCTGTAATTCATTTTTGATTATTTGATGATTAACTATAAAATTAATAGAATTCAACCAATCTAAGTTTTGGTTAATGTTATGGCTCATAAACTTTCTTGCACACTCTAAACTGGAAATAAGTAAATATACTTGATCAAAATTTTGTACAGATTCCTTAATTTTTGTAAGATTTACTGAGAGATATTCTCTGTTATAGCATTCCCCATAAATCACATTAGCCTCTCTGGATTCAAAACCTTCTTTGAGGGTTTCACGTCCTCCTTTACCACGAATAATTAGAATATTTTTATTTTTAATATTATTAAATATGGCATGTTTTAAAAGATGTTCTGAGTCATATATATCTGATGGACAGTAAGCATCTTTTTTAAGTGAATTTTCAATCAACTTACGAGTTGTGGCGCCAATACATGAAAATCTTAAATGATTTGGAATAGAAATTTTATTTTTATTAAGTCGATCAATAAAAAAATAAACTGCATTGGTGCTGATAAAGACAATATGATGAAATTTATTAATATCTTCAAGAATTGAATCAAAGGTTGAATAATCTTTTAAAGGAGTGATTTTAGATAATGGTTGGTCAATTATTGTAAATTTATAATTATTTTTAGGCCCAATAGTTTTATGGTCTTTTTTTAAAGGTCTAGTTGAAATAAGGGCGATACTTTTTTCTGGATTATCATAGCTCATAATTCAGATAGAAGTTCTTTAGCCCCTTGATCAATTAATAATTGACTTAATGACTCACCTAAAGAATAAAATTGGGCTTTATCCCCTTTTGTTTCAGCGTGTATAAAATGATTACCATCAGGTGTGGCAACAAACCCATTTATTATTAAACTTTCTTTTTCAATAAAAGCATAAGCACCTAATGGAACAGTACAACTTCCTGCTAAAGAGCGACTGACCATTCTTTCTGCTAAAACACATCTTGCACTATTCTCGTCATTAAGTGGTTTTATAAGAGTATGAAGCTCTTCATTTCCTGAAAGTATTTCTATTCCTAGGGCACCTTGCCCAACTGCGGGGATACTGATGTTAGTCTCGAGAAACATTGTAATTTTCTCTTTAAGTCCAAGTCTTATAAGTCCTGCAGCGGCTAAAATGATAGCTGCATAATCACCTTTTTTAAGTTTATTAAGTCTGGTTTGAAGGTTTCCACGTAGCGGTCTTATTTCTAGATGTGGATATTTTGCTTTAATTTGGCTTTGACGACGAAGACTTGAGGTACCAACCACACTTCCAGCTGGAAGATCATCAAATGAATTATATAATTCTGAAATGAAGGCATCTCTAGGATCTTCCCTTTTGGTTATGGCAGCTAGCAAAAAATCCTCCATGATGTTCATTGGCAAATCTTTCATAGAATGGACGGCGATATCTGCATCTTTATTTAGTAAGGCTTGTTCTAATTCTTTGATAAAAAGACCTTTACCACCAATAGTTGCTAATGATTTATTAAGAATAATATCTCCTTGTGTTTTAAACCCTTTAATTTGAATGGTTAAATCAGGATATAGAAGATTTAAGTGAGTTTTTATATGTTCAGCTTGCCACATGGCAAGAGGGCTCTCTCGAGAAGCAATTGTAATTTTTTTGATCATACTTGATTAGAATTTTAGCACAGACCGTTGAACCAAATTTCATATATAATTCAGTTAATTAAAGAATGTAACGTAAACTATTTATGAAAAAAAATACAAAAAAATGGTCAGAAAGATTTTCAGAGCCTACAAAGCAAATTGTAAAAAGATACACTGCATCTGTAAACTTTGACAGTAGGCTTGCCTTGGCAGATATTGAGGGTTCTCTTGTACATGCTGAAATGTTGAAAAATCAAAAAATAATTTTAACAAAAGATTTTAAAGCAATACAAAAAGGCCTCAATCAGATTAAGAAAGAAATTATTGCTGATAGATTTAAGTGGTCTTTGGATCTAGAAGACGTGCATTTAAATATTGAAAAAAGGCTGACAGAGATTATAGGTGAGCCTGGTAAAAAACTTCATACAGGTAGGTCAAGGAATGACCAAGTGTCAACTGACATGAGGATTTATGTAAGGAATGCTACAGACCATATTGTTGGACAAATAAAAAACTTACAAAGAGCTACGATTCATTTGGCCGAGGAGAATATTTATACTATTATGCCGGGCTTAACGCATCTTCAGGTTGCACAACCTGTAAGTTTTGCTCACCATTTATTGGCTTATTATGAAATGTTAGAAAGAGATGTGTGTAGATTTAATGATTTTAGAATGCGTATGAATTTATTACCTTTAGGTGCAGCAGCATTAGCTGGGACCTCTTATCCAATAAATAGAAATTTTGTTGCTAAAAGACTAGGTTTTGATGGAGTGATGCAAAATTCTATGGATGCGGTTTCTGATAGAGATTTTCTGATTGAATTTAATGCTACAGCCTCAATTTTGATGATGCATTTATCTAGATGGGCAGAAGAATTGATAATGTGGTCAAGTCCATTTTTTAAATTTGTTGAAATATCTGATGGCTTTTGTACGGGATCAAGCATCATGCCTCAAAAGAAAAATCCTGATGTTCCAGAATTAATAAGAGGAAAAACTGGAAGAGTATACGGGCATCTAATGGCTTTATTAACTTTAATGAAAGGTCAGCCATTAGCCTACAATAAGGATAATCAAGAAGATAAAGAGCCAATCTTTGATGTAATTGATACATTAGAAGATACTTTAGAAATCTTCCCAGAAATGATTGCTGATTTAAAAGTATTTCCTGTGAATATGGAAGCAGCAGCAACGAAAGGATATGCAACAGCAACGGATCTTGCAGATTACCTAGTTAAAAAAGGGATATCATTCAGGGAGGCACATGGCATAGTTGCAAAAGTTGTTAAAGCTGCAGTTTCTAAAGATTGTGATATTAGTGAATTTGATTTAATTACCTTAAAAAAATATTCTAAAATTATTGAGAGTGATGTATACAAGTATTTAACTCTTGAAGGCTCTATTAAGTCAAGAAAACATATTGGTGGAACCGCTTTTGCTACAATTACCAAAACCATTCATAAAGCTAAATTGAATCTCAATTAAATTATTTAATTAAATGACTTAGGTCATAGCCTGCTGCAGATGTAAGATTGATTATTTCGCTACTTTCTCGCTTACTCGATTCTGAAAGCGCCCAAAGCATTGTTGACCTGGTTCCAGTTCTGCAGTATGCAAAGATAGGTTTTTCAGCATTCTCGTAATAACTCTTAAAATCGTCCACATCTTTTTGTGAAATTGCATTTCCAATTACAGGTTGATGAACAAATTTTAGTCCTAAGTTCTCAGCTACTTTTTGCATTTCTTCTGCAGTTGGTTGGTTCATTTCTTCAGAATCTGGTCTATTACAAAAAATAGTTTTGAATCCATGTTGCTTTAGCACAGAAATATCCTGAGCATTAATTTGATCTGATACAACGTATTCTTCAATAACTTTATTTAGCTTCATTTAATCGTCCCTCATAAAAATTTGCAACAGTTCGTTTAGAAAATTTCTTCCTAATTGTGTAGGTTTAATCATATCATCGGTTTCGATAATGAATCTTTTATCTTTTGCCTCAGATAATTCATTCTTTATTTTTTCTATATTAAGTTTTGTTTTCTCCTCGAATAATCTTTTGGTAAATCCTTGATTTAACCTTAGCGCATTCATCATGAATTCAAATGCAATTTCATTATCGTTTATTTTTTTGCTCTCTATAAAAAAATTATTATCTTTAGCACCATTCATATATTGTGATGGATTCATAAAACATATAAATCGATATTGTTCCTCATTATTTGAGGTAATTTTACTATGAGCTCCTGCTCCAATACCTAAGTAATCTCCAAATTTCCAGTAATTTAAATTATGTCTGCATTCTTTATTTGGTTTTGCATAAGCTGATGTTTCATAGTGTTGATAATTAAAATTTTCTAATTTGTGAGCAATTAGATCACCCATATCGGCACTTAAATCGTCGCTGGGTTGATGAGGAGGAAACTTATGAAACATCGTATTTGGCTCTATTGTAAGATGATAATAAGAAACATGTTCAGGGTCTATGGAAAGTGCTTGATCGACGTCTTTATCTAGTTCAGAAATGGTTTGATTAGGTAAGGCATACATGAGGTCTAAATTAATATTGTCAAATATCTCTCTCGCTTGAAGCGCTGCTGCAAGGGCTTGATTCCTATCATGAATTCTCTCCAAAGATTTTAAATGTATGTCATTAAAGCTCTGAATGCCAAGTGAAACTCGGTTTATGCCTACTTTTTTATAGCCTTTAAAGTAACTTTGATCGATGGTTCCTGGATTTGCTTCAAGAGTAATTTCACAATCTTTTTCTAAAGTATATTTATCCGAAATACTAAGTAAAATTTTTTCAATAGAATTTGGGGAAAAAAGGCTAGGTGTTCCTCCGCCAAAGAAAATTGACTGAATAATTTTATTTTTTCTTATTGCAGAATTTGAAACTTGGTCGATAACTGCTTGAGTATAGATTTCTTCAAATTCATTGATGGACTTATTTTTTAGACTATGTGAATTAAAGTCGCAATAAGGGCATTTATGAACACACCATGGAATATGTACATAAATGGATAAATGATTAGATAGAACGCTTTTAGGTAGGGGAAGATTCAACTAATTAGATTTTTTTTTAAGAGGATTACGTAGCTTTCCTATCATTGTAATCAAAGTTTGACGCATTTGATCATCAGACACCTCCATCAGGAGCCCGTCCTCAAAAGCATCTTGAACTATCTGTTGTATTTCATCAAAATTATCACTCATAACTTTAATTTTCTCTGTACATGAGACGACAGATTTATCATCACGTCTCCACGTAGGCCATGTTTTATTTTTTTTAGTCATAAATCATTTTAAGTTTAAGTTTAAGTTTTTGCAAAGCTTGCGCTCTATGACTTATCCGATTTTTAACTTTATTACTAAGTTCTGCTGCAGCTTTTTCCGTTTTATAATCAAGAAATATAGGGTCATAACCAAATCCATTAGAGCCTTTCATTTGTTTTAGTATCTCCCCGTACCAAAATCCTTCCGTAATAACTGGTTCTGGATCTAGGTGATTCCTTATAAAAACAATAGAGCAATGAAAGTGAGCTTTACGATTTATCTCGTCATTCAAAACTTTTAAAAGTTTTTTTATATTTTTTTCGTCTGTTGCTGATTTACCGGCAAATCGTGCTGAGTGAATACCTGGCTTTCCTTTGAGAATATCAACGCATATTCCAGAGTCATCAGCTATTGCAGGTAAGCCTGTATTTTTTGATGCGTACCTTGCCTTAGCAAGTGCATTTTCAATGAAAGTGTCATAGGGCTCGTCACACGATTTGAGGTCAAAATCTAATTGTGAACAAAATTCTAATTTAGCATCCTTCATTAATACTTCTATTTCAGATAGCTTTTTACTATTTCTAGTGGCGATAATTATTTTTGCCATACTTGAATTAACTTTTTAAAGCTTCAAATTGTTTTTTGGTAATTAATGCAATACCATTTTGAGCTATTTTTGTTAGCTCGTCCATCTCTTTTTTTGAGAAAGGTTTCCCTTCTGCAGGTCCTTGAATTTCAACAAAATCACCTGAACCGGTCATAACAAAATTCATATCGGTATCGCATTTAGAATCTTCTGCATAATCTAGGTCAAGTAATGCCTTATCATTCATAATTCCAACAGAAATTGCGGCAACTGAGTCAATGATAGGAGTCTCTGTCAGTTTTTTCTCTTTTAATAGATAATCGATAGCATCATGTAAGGCAACATAAGAACCAGAGATACTGGCAGTTCTTGTACCCCCATCCGCTTGAATTACATCACAATCTATATGGATAGTTCTTTCACCTAATTTTTCTAAGTTTATAATTGCACGTAGACTTCTACCAATTAATCTTTGTATTTCTTGTGTTCGGCCACTTTGCTTTCCTCGTGCAGCCTCACGACCCATTCTTGTATTGGTCGAGCGGGGTAGCATCCCGTATTCAGCTGTTACCCATCCCTGGCCCTTTCCTTTTAGAAATGAAGGAACTGTTTCATCAATAGTTGCATTACAAATAACCTGTGTTTCTCCGCTTATAACTAAAACAGAGCCCTCTGCATGCTTTGTAAATTGTCTTCTAAAGTCGATTGGTCTTAGTTCATCGTCATTTCTTTTAAACGATCGCATTTTAGTCACCCTCTAATTACAATTCTATAATTATAGTCTATGAAAAAGACTTAATTTAAACTGTTTCTAAGTAATATCGTTATAATCAAAATAATATTTATAAATAACTTAAGGCATCAAAAATGACTGCAAGTATGACTGGATTTAGTTTAAGGGATGATCAGGTTGAGGGAGGAAGATTGGTAATTGAACTTAAAACTTTGAATAGTAGATATTTTGAGCTTAATCTTAAGATTGCTGATCAATTTAAGGTATATGAATCAAAAATAAGAGAAATAATTTCTGGGAAGGTCGCACG
>CALKDJ010000040.1 GCA_938084195.1 uncultured Methylophilaceae bacterium | reverse complement strand
CAGAAAAAAATGAAATTGACTTTATAAAAGTAAATTATGGCTACGGTAGAGAGCAGGACTGGCAAGGTATCAATATTTTTAAGTCGATTGATAAATTTGACGAATTGTTATTGATTTAAACACCCTGCTCACGGCTATCCCGCTCATATAACTTAAGAAGTTCGTTTTGAAATAAGGGGGTTCTAATACAAAAATAATGAATTAAATCAATAACTTATACAAATAAGAGGATGACCTGGTAGAGGATAAAGCCTAAGAAACTCACCACGAGAATCAGGGCCAGGTTATCCACGATAAAATGAATACACTTACTAACCATCATTGCCCTTCAATATATATATCAATATGACAACCTTATGCCTATTGTGGACATATTGCAATCATGAATTTATGGATTGTTACCTCAGTCGAACGCCGGGTTGATGGTCGGGGGTGCCGATGAATTCGACCCCGCCCTCTTCGAGGGCTTTTTGAATTAGATCAATTGAACGTGCATTAGCAGATGGTATACCATCCATTAACTCAAACCTTCTGATCGTTGCTATGCCTACGCCTGATCGTTTTGCTAACTCTGCAGCAGTAATCTTGATTAATTGCCTTGCTGCTCTAATCTGTTCAAACGTACGCTAAATAGCCCGAAGTTTTTTTGGGAAAATGATAGCTAATAAAATACAGGCATAGAAAAAATAGATCTGATCACGCCATCTTCTTCGGCAGTGTTTAAATTGAAAAGCTAATCTCAATAAATTTATTCTTGATACAGGAAATAACGATTGAATAAATGGATCCTGGAGATTTAATTCTTTCATCAAACGAAAAGCAAAATTAAAACCCTCACCATTTAGAACACGATATATTCTAGATATAAATGCTTTAACACCAACATTTGCTCCAAAGACATTGGCATTATGTTGGCGGTACTCAACACCTGGGTAGGGGTCTATATACCATTTAAAACCATTCGATCTGGCATAAGCATAGATTAACCAGTCGTGATAGTTATCCAATTGATCAAATTGCCCTCCTTTTAAAAACTCTTGCAATGATAAGGCTAACTTTTTTGTCATCACAAATGTGCAACCGGGTCCAGCTGATTCAAACAAATAATCTAATTCTTGCTGTGACTGATTTTTGAGTATTATTTTTTGACGACCATCTTTCCAAAAAGCCTCAACGTTTGAAGAATAACCATCATAGACTTGTTGTAATTTCTGAATGGCTTTTTCTAATTTATCTTGTTTCCATAGGTCATCTTGATCGGCCAAGGCGATGTATTCAACTTCTGTTAAATCTGTATTTTTTAATAGATGAATAAAATTTGCTGCAGCCGATCCAAATCGTTTGTTGGAATTTAGAATTTGAATTTCAGGATTTGTTCTCGCAAATTCTTTAACAATAGACTCAGTTTTATCTCTTGATTGATCAATGTTTATAAGTATTTTATATGGTTTTTGAGTTTGATTGAGAATGGTTTGTAGTTGCTCAACAATATAATTTTCACCGTTATAAGCAGCTAGGAAAATACAAATCTTGCTTTTCATGAAATCAGGTTAGCGTATTGAGTATACATCAGTATTGCTATAGCCAGAATTAAGACACGACCACTAATTCGCATCACGATCATCTCAAAAATGACGCTTGGAGTCTTGTTCTTTTTCTTAGAATCAATAAAACGAGCAATCCTAGGATCCATATAATAGACAACAAACATGGATGTAATCACCGTTAATGCAGGGCTTAATTGAACTAACCATAAACCCTGATCTTTAAAAAAATAAGCCAGGATATTTAGATAAAAAGGAACATACAAATAGATCGCGTAAATACATAAACCAAACAAGATCATCAGAAGCTTATTCAAAGTTAAAGTTAGATGGAATTGATAGCGTAAATTAGTCAATAGCCATATTGATTGAAGAATAGTTACTACAAGAGTAATAAAACTTGAAAATATAAAAATTTTTAGTAAGGTATCTAACACATGATGCGTCAGGAGATAACCCAATAAAGGTGGTGTAAGAAATAAGAAACCGCGACTTAAAAAATCAATCTGATGTTTCTTAGCAAAGATACTAGCCAATTTAAGAGATTGATAATTTTTCACAAGAAAAAATACACCTAAATTATCCAAAAATACTGCGGTATTTTGCATAATTAGCACTAACAAAAATAATAAAGTCTCAGTACCCATTTATTTAAAATATTTTCTTGTTCTCAAATACGATTTGATGTTAGACCAACTCAACAATAAATACTTTATCCCACGACCCAGATTATGAATAACCTTATTCTTTTCTAAAAATTTAAAATATTTTTTAGCAAACAAAATATATTGTTCTGTAATTTTATTTTGAATATACCTGTAATCATGAGCATTTATATCCTTCCCTTTGTTGCTTATCATGATTGATTTCTGTTTTAACTTTTGTCGGTTAATTTCAAAAACAACAATAGATTCAAAACATTGAATATTCCATATGTTTTTTTCACTACAATGTTTATTGAGATTCTTTAGTCGAAAGTGTAGTTGATCCATCTTTTTGTGAACGTATTTCATAAATGAAACACACTTAAAACCAAAACCGTTTTGATAAGAGCTGTGAGTGTCTTCAATGACAATCAATCCACCATCTTTAACGTAGGGTTTTAGAATCTCTGTCGTCATAATTTGTTGCTCATAGGTATGACCGCCATCATCCAAAACAACATCAACTTCAGGGTATTTTTTTAAAATCTCTCGCCAAAAATTTGGGTCAGATTGATTACCAATGAAAATATCAAAACCATGATCTTGCCATTGTTTTGCTTCGGGATTGAGATCAATTCCTATGATTTTTGCATTACGTCCAAAATAATCGCGCCACATAAATAATGAGCCACCATTAAGAACACCAATCTCAATAAAAACAATAGGCTTATTTCTTAATTTCAGAAAAAGTTTCTCATAAACATCAAAGTAACTTTTAATTTTGATGCTCTTATATGGGCTTTTTTCAAAAGACTTGTAAATTTGTAATTGCTTCATCTCTGACTATTATAGATTATAATCAAATGTAAAATGAAAAACCGTTACATTGAAATCAGCAAATCGAGACTTTCACAGTTTGAAGGCCACATTGACTGGAAAAAAATAAATCACGTCATTGAATTTGGGTCCTCTTATGGAGATACATTAGAAGATATTGGAATAAAAAAGAAAATAAAACATTTAATTGGATTCGATTTACAAAAGCCTAAAAGTAAAGGTATTCTTTTTTTTAAGGAAGACCTAAATCTAATCAAACTGAATAAATACAGCATGGAGATAAAAAAAACAGATTTATTGCTTTTCTTGGATACCTTGGAGCACCTTCTCAATCCAATCCAGTTTTTAAAAGAACTAGCCTTGATGCAAAAAAAAGGCTCTTTTTTGGTTATTTCGTGTCCGAACTTTAAATCTATTCGCATGCTTTTTGCTTATATCAAAGGACAACTTCCGAAAGAAAAGTATGGGTATTTTGATGAAACGCATCTGCATTGGTTTACGGAAGCTCAACTAAAAAATATCCTTCAAAACTTGGG
>CALKDJ010000039.1 GCA_938084195.1 uncultured Methylophilaceae bacterium | reverse complement strand
ATATCAATAATTTGAGCTCCATTATCTTTATTATATTGTGCAGCATCTGCCATCATTTTTGGGTCAGCACCAGCAATTTGAACAGATATTGGATCTACTTCACCTTCATGATCAGCACGCCTTTTTGTTTTTTCACTACCGTATAACAATGAATTTGAAGTAACCATCTCACTTACCGCTACACCTGCACCAAAACTTTTGCAAAGCACGCGAAATGGTCTGTCAGTGACTCCAGCCATGGGAGCTAAAAACAAATTATTCTTAATACTAAGGTTACTTATTTTCATGAAGTTTCTAATGATTAAAAGAGGTGCCTATTTTATAATCAAAATTGAAATTGGGAAAGTGAAATTTTTTAATTAGTTTTCATACCATTTGTGACTCAGAGTTGATAAACCCTTTTTAATTTCTTCCATTGCTTTTTTTACATCCAAAATATTTCCTTTTACACCAAGCTCGACTTTAATTTTAGGCCCTAATTTAGGTAGGCTATATATCTTTATATTTGGATTATTTTTAGTAACTTCATTCATAAGATCAATTAACATACTTTCAGGAACATCATCTATCCACACAGACGAATCTAAATTTTTATTATTAAGCTGATCGCTATAATGAGTCCTTAAAATCCAATCAACCATTGGCCATGACATTTCGGGAAAACCAGGCATAAAGAAATGTTCATTAATGAAGAAACCAGGAATATTATTGATGCTATTAGGAAGTAAATGTGCTCCCTCGGGAAGATCTGACATCATCACTCTTTTTGGAAAAGCATTATCACCAAACTTGTCAACTATGAGCTTTAAGGCTTCTGAATTCCTTATAATTTTTTTGTTATGAGCTTTAGCAGCTGCTTGTCGAGTGCAGTCATCGGGAGTTGCCCCAATTCCACCAAAACAAAAAACGATACATTGTAATTTACTTTTAATGGTATCAGCTATAACCTTTAAGTCATCTGGAATAAAATCAGCTTTTATTAGTGATAAACCATTGGAGGTCAATACTTTTGATAAATAATTTAAGTGTTTATCGTTTCTTTTTCCTGAAAGTATTTCGTCACCAATTATGATGGCATGAATAGGTTTAATCATTTAATGTGCTTGCTCCCAATTTATTCCGCTTCCAATCTCAACAATCAAGGGAATATCTAATGAAGCTATATTTTCCATTATCTTTTTTACATTAAAATTAAATATTTCAATTTCCTCGTCAGGAACCTCAAAGACAAGTTCGTCATGAACTTGCATAATCATTTTTCCTTTTAAAGCGTCTTCTTTTTTAATCCAGTCTGCAACTGCAACCATTGCCATTTTAATGAGATCTGCTGCTGTGCCCTGCATAGGACCGTTTATTGCTGCTCTTTCAGCAGCAGCTCTGCGCATTCCATTAGAACCATTTATATCAGGAACCCATAACTTTCTACCAAAAAATGTTTCAATATAACCATTGCGTCGAGCCGCTTCCTTGGTGAATTCCATATATTGCCTTACGGATGGATACTTTGAGAAATATCTTTCAATGTAATTTTGGGCTGCTGCTCTCTCTATATTAAGATTTTTAGCTAATCCGTAAACACCCATTCCATAAATTAAGCCGAAGTTAATAACTTTTGCGTATCTTCTTTGTTCAGCAGTAACTGATTGAATCTTACAATTAAATATTTCACTGGCAGTTATAGTATGAACATCCTCATTATTTTTAAAAGCTTTAATAAGTCCTTTATCTTTTGATAAATGGGCCATAATTCTTAATTCAATTTGTGAATAATCGGCAGATAATATTTTGTGACCTTTGGGAGCAACAAAAGCCTCTCTTACCTTTCTTCCCTCCGATGTTTTGATGGGAATATTTTGTAAATTTGGATCTGAGCTTGCCAATCGACCGGTTATAGCTACTGCCTGGTTATAACTTGTGTGAACTCTTTTGGTATTATTATTAATCATCCTAGGTAATTTATCTGTATATGTAGATTTTAGTTTAGCTAGACTTCGGAATTCCAAAATAATTTTAGGAAGAGGGTAGTCTTGAGCAAGCTCGACGAGAACTTCTTCACTTGTTGAGGGAGTCCCACTTGGAGTTTTTTTAATTGGCTTTATACCTAATTTTTCAAATAAAATTTCTTGTAGTTGTTTTGGTGAAGAAAGGTTAAAAGGTTGACCTGCAAGCTCAAAAGCTTTTTTTTCTAATAATAATAATTGTTCTCCTAATTCATTACTTTGTCGCCCTAAAATTTTTGATTCAACTAAAACTCCATTTCTTTCAATTTGAATCAATGCCTCCATAGCAGGTATTTCAATAGTTTGATAAATTTTATTTAGAGACTTATCTTTTATTAGTTTTTGGTACATTATTTTATATAATTGCATCGTTATATCTGCATCCTCTGCTGCATAAATTACCGCATCTTCAAGAGTTACTTGATCGAATGTGAGCTGATTAACCCCTTTACCAACTAAAGACTCATAGCTAATGCAATTATGATTTAAGTACTTACTGCTTAATTTATTCATCCCATGATTTTGATTACTCTCTAAGACATAACTCATTAGCATTGTGTCATCCGTTATACCCTTAAGGGAAATGTTGTAATTTAAAAAGATATGAGAATCATATTTTATATTTTGCCCAACTTTTTTTATGGAAGTATCCTCAAGTAAAGGCTTTAATGTGGTAAGTACATCATCAAGCTTTAATTGTTCTTCAGAAGCATTTTGATGTTTTATGGGAATATAACAAGCACATCCAGGACTTATGCATAGTGATATTCCTACTAGTTCAGCTTTCATGGTATCGAGTGAATTTGTTTCAGTATCCACAGCAACAAATTTATGTTTTTCTATATCTTTTACCCATTTCAACAATTTATCTTTTGTATTAACGAGTTCATAGTCTTTGGTATTTACAAATGTAAACTCATCACTTTCTTTTTGCTCTTTGTTTGAGGGTGAGGCTAAGGAATCTAAATTTGTATCAAGATCCTTTAACCAACTTGAAAAATTATATTTTTGATAAATAGCTTTTAATAATTCTTTATCTTGAGGTTTTTTTTGAAAATCATCCCACGAGTATTTGATATTTACATCACATTTTATGGTTATAAGGTTATAGGCAGTAGGCAACCACCTAAGTGCAGAGCGTAAATTATCCCCTACTACTCCATTAAAACTATTTGCATTATTAATGATTTCATTAAGAGTGCCATGTTCATTTAGCCATTTTAATGCTGTTTTAGGCCCAACCTTTTCTACTCCTGGAATGTTGTCAGCCTTATCTCCAATAATTGCTAAATAGTCTATTATTAAATCAGGACCAACTCCAAATTTTTTTTCTACACCAACAACATCAAGGATCTCGTTCGTCATGGTATTAATTAATTTGGTCTTATCATTAACAAGTTGAGCAAGGTCTTTATCCCCTGTTGAGATAGTCACGCTAATATTTTCATCATTAGCTTGTTTGGCTAATGTTCCAATTACGTCATCAGCCTCAACTTCAGGCTGAATAATCATTGGCCAACCCATCGCCTCTATTGCCTTTTTTAAAGGCTCTATTTGGCATGCTAATTCCTCAGGCATACTAGGTCTATTAGCTTTATAATCTGAATATATGTCATTTCTAAAAGTTTTCCCTTTAGCATCAAAAATACATACGCTATAATCAGAAGGAAAACGACCATGAATATTTCTTAGCATATTTAACACACCATATATAACTCCTGTCGGTTCATTATCTTTATTCCTAAAATCAGGCATTGCATGATATGCGCGATAAAGGTAAGAGGATCCATCAACTAATAGAAGATTTTTCATAATACAAATTTTAACAACTAATATGCTTTATAGTATTTATTTTTCGGCCAAAAAAGAATTTAGTAATTAACTTACTGACTTCGTCTGATTTTGTTAGAATCTATATACCATAATTAAGGAAATGAAATGAAAAATTTGTTTTGGATTATTTGCCTTTTTGCTTTAGGTTTTTCGAGTATAAGCTTTGCGGAAGATACCGAAATTTTAGAGGACGTTCCACCCCCACCTTCCATTAGTTACGATTCTAATTATGTGGATGAGCCAGAAGTTACCATCAAAAAGAAGGATGGAGAATTTATTGAAGAATATAGGGTGAATGGTCAGTTGTATATGATGAAAGTGACACCTAAAAATATGCCTGCATATTATTTATATAAAGATACCTCTGGATCTGATTGGATAAGATATGACGATATGGAGCTAGCAATTATTCCTCAATGGGTTATTTTAACTTTTTAGTTATCTAAGTAATTTAATGGCAGTTTTTACCTCAATCAGTTTTGATGAATTAAGCATATGGTTAAAGCAATTTAATCTGAGTAATTTAATAGATTTTCAAGGAATTTCATCAGGCGTTACGAATACTAATTATTTAATTGTTGTTGAAGATGCGAGATTTATTTTAACTATCTTTGAGGATACACAATTTGATGATTTGTCATTTTATATTGATTTAATGTCTTTCCTTTCTAAAAATCATATTTTGTGCCCACAACCTATCTTAAATAAAAATGAAAAATATTTATCATTATTAAAAAACAAACCGGCTTTATTAGTTTCTTTTTTAAATGGAAGTGAAAAAGAAGATGTAAGTCCAGATAATTGTTTTGGAGTGGGAAAGGCACTTGCAAATTTTCATCTTAAGGCAGATAAATTCCCGCAAAAAAGAAAAAATACCAGGAATCTATCATGGATAAAAACAACACATGAAAATTTATCAAATTTATTATCAGAAGATGATAATAAAATTATCGAAAAGGAATTTACTTTTCAAGAGGATAATGTTGATGATAATTTAGCTCAGGGTATTATTCATGCAGATTTATTTATAGATAATGTTCTTTTTGATGGGGATAAGGTCTCAGGGATGATAGATCTATATTATGCATGTACTGACAAATATATTTACGACATAGCTATTGCGTTAAATGATTGGTGTATTGATGATATGGGAGAAATTGATATAGGAAAAATGAAAACTTTTATTAACGGATATGATTCACTAAGGAAGCTGGAAGGCGATGAGGTGAAGGCGTTACCCACACACCTTAGGCTTGCTGCATTTAGATTTTGGTTGTCAAGGTTATATGACTTTCATAATATTAGGCAGGGAGAGAATATTACTATTAAGGATCCTAAACATTTTAAAAATATTTTAATCAAAAGACAGTCATTCAAAGGATTATGATAAATCTTTTTTTACAAACCAGGAGTTGGGTTTTACAAAGTATATCTCTCGTAAGACAGTCTCTAAAAATTTCTATTTTTTTTGGAATGCTTTATTTGGCAATGTATATGATTCTCCCAGCAATACCTGGAATGCAATTTGTGGGTTTATTTTCAATATTTTTATGGCCATTTCTTACGATATTTATTATTTTTTATTACAAAGCAATGGCTGAGCAAAAATTGTTTTCATTTGAGCAGTGTGCTGAGATGATTAAGCCAAAAATTAGCTCCATCTTATTGGTTGGCCTCTTTTCCTTTTTTTACGCCATTCTTCTTAGTTCATTACTTGGGAGTGATATGGCCTCATTAGTTGAAATTTCACAAAAAAATCAAGAGCATCAATATACGATAAGTGATTTTTCTGGAATCCTATCAAAACTTATAGTGTTGGCCATACCTTTCATGATGATGACTTGGTTTTCTCCACTTCTTATAGCATTTAAAAATTATGGTTTTATTAAATCGATTAAATCTAGTTTTGCCGCAAGCTTGATGTATCTATTTCAGATAGCACTTGCTCTTATTGGTATTATGTTTCTTTTCTTGATTCTAGTCTTTGCGGTGTCAATGACTTTATCATTATTTGGGGGGGCAAAATCAACGCTTATTTCTTTTCTTCTGAGCTTTTCGACCATCATTTTGATGGCCATATTCATTGCATCTACTTTTGCATTACAAAGCATAACTTTCAAAGCAATTTTTAAATAAATTGATGTTATAACTCAATTAATTTTGCATACTCCATTGCAAGCCATTTAATTCCTTGATCTTGAAAATTAATTTGTATTCTAAGATCGTTATCATTTCCTTCATATCCAGTAACTATACCAACTCCAAACTTTGCGTGCTCAACAGTTGCACCAATTTTCCATGTATGTGAAGCTTCTGAATAAGGTGCAATCTTTGAATGCGAATGTAAAATTGCTTTTTTTGGGGCATTAATTCTTTTAACAAGTTCATCAGGTATCTCATCTAAGAAACGTGATGGCATGTTATACATTGTCTGGCCATATGTCATTCTCGATTGTGCCAAGGTTAAATAAAGTTTTTTCCTTGCTCTTGTAACACCTACATACATTAACCTTCTCTCTTCCTCTAATCCATTGTTTTCTGAGAGACTTCGTTCATGAGGACATAAACCATCTTCCAAACCAGATATAAAAACTGTATCAAACTCCAAGCCTTTAGAAGAATGAATAGTCATTAGTTGTAATGCATCATCTCCAGCTGATGCTTGCAATTCTCCACTTTCCAGAGAGGTAAAATCAAGAAAATCTACTAATACTTTTTCTTGACTGTCTAAATCTTCATCATCAATATTTTCTTCGTGAAACTCATTTAAAAATGATTTAGCAGCAGAAACTAACTCATCTAAATTTTCAATACGCGAACTCCCATCTTTATCCTTTGCATAATGTTCTTTTAGGGTTGAAAAGGAATTAATAGCATTAATAGATTCATCAAGATTAATTCCATGAATTTGATCCTCAATATTTCTAATGAGACTAATAAAGAAAGATATTTTTGTATTTTTATTTTCTGAATCAACTTTTAAAGCAGCGTCCCATAGCGCAGTTTGATTATCGTTAGCTATACTTTGAATTAGCTCAAGAGATTTTGCTCCTATGCCCCTTGGTGGAAAATTAACTATACGTAAGAACGCGTTATCATCTTTCTTATTTGCGATAAGACGAAGATATGCAAGTGAATTTTTTATTTCTGCGCGTTCAAAAAAACGTAAGCCACCATAAACTCGGTAAGGAATATTATTAGACACTATACCCATTTCAATTACCCTGGATTGGGCATTATTTCTATACAGGATAGCAATTTGGTCGTAACGTGAACCTGCTCGATGTAAGCTTTTTATTTCATCAATGATGTAGCTGGTTTCAAACCTATCATCAAGTGCATTGTACTGACGTATTAAATCACCATCCCCAGCATCCGACCATAAATTTTTTCCGAGTCTGTCAGAATTATTTTCAATAATAGCATTTGCCGCATTAAGAATATTATTTTGTGATCTATAGTTTTGCTCCAGCTTGATAACATTATTAATTTTGAAATCTTTTTGAAGATCTTTCATATTTCCTGGCCTAGCACCTCGAAACCCATAAATAGATTGATCGTCGTCACCAACTGCAAAAACAAAGCTTTTTTTAGAGGTTAGAATTTTTAACCATTCATATTGAAGTCTGCTCGTATCTTGAAATTCATCAACAAGTATGTGATGGAAAATCGATTGGTAATGCTCCCTGATGGCAATGTTATTTTGAAATAACTCTAAGCAACGTAAAAGTAGTTCTGCAAAATCAACCACACCTTCTTTTAAACACTGCAATTCATATGCTTTATAAATCTCCTTTTTTTTCTCTGAGATATCATCAAAAGCTTCGAAATCATGGGGTCGAATACCATCTTCTTTATTAGCATTAATGAAATACATA
>CALKDJ010000038.1 GCA_938084195.1 uncultured Methylophilaceae bacterium | reverse complement strand
TTAAATGGCTAAACTATTAATTGTTGAATCTCCTTCAAAAGCAAAAACTATTGGTAATTACTTAGGTAAGGAATACCATGTTCTTGCATCATATGGTCATATAAGAAATCTCCTTCCAAAATCTCAAGGCGTTGATACTTCGGACTTTGCGATGAAATATGAAATTGGATCGAGAAGTAAGAAGTATATCGATGCTATTTCAAAAGCAGCAAAAAATTCCGATGAAATATTATTAGCAACCGATCCTGATAGAGAGGGAGAAGCCATCGCATGGCATATTCTTGAAGTGCTCAATGCCAAAAAAATCATTAAAGGGAAAAAAATAAGTCGTATAATTTTTGGTGAGATAACGAAGTCTGCAATAATTGATGCGTTATCAAGTCCAAGAGAAATTGCGCAAGCACTCGTGCAAGCTCAGCAGGCCAGGCAAGCACTTGATTACTTGATTGGTTTTAACCTTTCCCCATTATTATGGTCTAAAATTCGTTACGGCCTATCTGCTGGAAGAGTCCAAAGTCCTGCATTAAGACTTATCGTTGAGAGAGAAGGGGAAATCGATGCCTTTGAGAGTAAAGAGTATTGGAGTATTCATCTTGATGCGACAAAAGATAAAGCAAAGATACCCTCAAAACTAAGCATACTCAATAATGAAAAGCTGGAACAATTTACTATAACCTCTGCTGCTCAAGAGAAAAAAATTGTTGGAGAATTATTACTTAAAAGTTCAGGTAAAGTAAGCGTCTCTCGAGTCGATAAAAAACAAAGAACTAGGAATCCTGCTGCACCTTTTACAACATCTACCCTACAACAACAAGCTGTTCGTAAACTGGGGTTTACTACCAGAGGGACTATGATGACAGCGCAGCAATTATATGAAGGCATTAATATTAGCGAGGGTACGGTAGGGCTCATAACTTATATGCGGACTGATTCTATGAGCTTATCAAACGAATCCACATCCCAAATAAGAAAATATCTAGAAACAAATTATGCTAAAGAATTTTTTCCTCAAAAAGCTATTGGATACAAAACAAAAGCAAAAAATGCTCAAGAGGCTCATGAAGCTATAAGACCAACAAATATTGAAAGAACACCGCAAAGTCTAAAACCATACCTCTCAGAACAACAATTTAAATTATATGAAATTATATGGAAAAGAACACTTGCTTGTCAGATGTCTCCAGCGATCTTTGATGCTGTCAGTATTGATCTAGAGGTGGGGCAAGGAGAGAGTGTGTTTAGAGCAACTGGTCAAACCCTTAAGTTTGCAGGATTTATGTCAGTCTACTTAGAAGAGCAAGATGAGTCACAAAAGGATGATACTGAAACTTCAATATTTCCTGATTTAGAAGTAGGTGAAACATTATTGGTAGATAAAATTATGGGTATACAACATTTTACAGAACCGCCGCCGCGATTCACAGAAGCAAGTTTAGTCAAAACCCTAGAGGAATATGGTATCGGAAGGCCCTCTACTTATGCCAGTATTATATCTACACTTCAAGATAGGGAATATGTTTTACTTGATAAGAAAAGATTTACTCCAACTGATGTTGGTAAAGTGGTTAATAACTTCCTTACTGAACATTTTACGAATTATGTTGATTATGATTTCACTGCTAATCTGGAAACCCAGCTCGATGATATTGCAGCCGATAAAAAGGATTGGCTAAAAGTTATTCGAAGTTTTTGGGATCAATTCATAAAAGAAGTAAAAGAGAAAAGTGATCTTGATAGAACCAAGATTACGCAAAAAGAGATTGGAGAAGATTGTCCAAAATGCGGTAAACCACTTCTTTCAAAATTAGGTAAAAGAGGAAACTTTGTTGCTTGCTCAGGATATCCTGATTGTGATTTTACGAAAAGTTCAAATGGTGATCTTCCGCAAGAACCTAAAATTATTACGCATGATGAATCATCCAAAGAAGCAATATACCTTCTTGTAGGACCATATGGGCCATATCTTCAGCTGGGGATGCCAGAAGAAGGAAGTAAAATAAAACCAAAAAGAACTACCATCCCACCTGAGATAGCTTTAGCTGATTTAGATGAATCAATAGCAAAAAAACTTATTTCTTTACCAAGAGATTTAGGAGAACATCCTGAGACAAATAAACCAATCATTGCCAATATTGGGCGCTTTGGACCTTATTTAAATCATAATGGGAAATTTAAATCCATCCCTAAAACAGAAAATATTTTTGAAATATCCCATGAATATGCTGTTGAGTTACTGAAACCACTAAAAAAAGTAGGAGTTGACCCCGAAACTAACAGCTCTATTGAAATTTATAAAAGCCGATTTGGATTTTACATGCAAATGAACTCGACTAAAGTAAATCTATCGAAAGATACGGACCTAGATTCCATATCTATAGACAAAGCATTAAAAATGCTAACTAAAAAAGCGGAAGAGGATATCAAAAAGAAGGAAGCAGAAAAGAAAGCTAAAAAATCAAAAAAGACTAAGAAGGTTGCATGATTATATTTTTGAATTGTGTTGAAGCTCGAGATTGATTTATATTTTTTTCCATCCACTTTCTTATTCTCTTAGCATCTGCAATACGAGTGTATTTTCCATATGAATCAAGCAATACAATAATTACAGGCTCTTTATTAATTATTGTTTGCATAAGTAAACATCTCCCAGCTTCCCTAATAAAGCCTGTTTTTGACAAACCAATATTCCACTGCCCTTTTCTAACCAAGCTGTTAGTATTTGAAAAGCCAAGTAATCGTTTACGTTTTCCTATTTTTACATTGCCTTTTGGATTGGTGCTTAGTTCCCTTATAAGAGGATATTGATAAGCAGCTCTTGCCATTCTTACTAAATCTCTTGCAGTTGAAATATTTCTTTTATCGAGACCAGTTGGGTCCTCAAATCTACTATTATGCATACCTAGCTTAAGTGCTTTTACATTCATTGCTTTAATAAAAGCTCTCTTGCCTCCTGGATAAGATCTACTTAGTGCAGATGCAGCACGATTGTCTGACGACATTAAAGATATAGAAAGTAATTGAAATCTAGAAAGTTTGGTCCCGATTGGTATTCTTGATCCTGTCCACTTTAATCTATCAATATCTAATTTTGAGATCTTTACTTTTTCTTGAAGATTAATACCTGAATCGATTATAACCATAGCTGTCATTAATTTAGTTAATGAGGCTATGGAAGTTTTTGTATAAGCTTTTTTTTGATAAATAACTTTATCAGAATCTTGATGCACTACCATCGCCATAGCAGACCTTACATCAGGTGATTTTTTATTCTTTGCAAAAACAAGGTTGGAAGTTGGTAGGAGGAAAAATGTTATGAGCAGAAATTGAATTAATGATTTAAGCACACTCTACCTTATTTGATTGTTTAACAAGATGATATACAATCATGCAAAACTTGTCACTTGAATTTTTATATAAGGTGTAAAAATGTTTTCAATTGAAGAAATGCAGTTTTCCAAAGAACATATATGGTTAAAAAAGATTCAGTCAAATGAATACTATTTAGGCATAACAGACTTTGCACAAGACCTTCTAGGTGATATTGTTTTTGCTGACATTAAACTCAACCAAAAGACAACATCTGGAAGTGCGCTGGGGTTTATTGAATCAGTAAAAACATCCTCAGATATTATAAGTCCTGCTGATGCAGAGGTAATTGAAATAAATCCATTACTGAGCAAATCAATTGAGCAAATCAACGAAAAACCTTATGAAACTTGGTTATGCAAAATTACTACTTCTGATAGTGATGTGATAAATCTTTTAAGTCATGAGGAGTATCAAGCATTAATTAAAGATTAAAATCAGAACTATCAATCGCCTCCAATTTGTATCCACAATCTTTGTAAAATAAAAATCGTTTTCTTGCAATAGCTTTATCAGTTTCTCGTGTTCCAACCAGTTCATAAAATTTTTGATATCTACTAAAATATTCAATAGTTTGATTTGTTCCATTTATCAAAATATCATCCATTAATTGAGCATTACTACCCAAACAAATTCGATTCATCTTTTCTGATTTTTTAATTTGATGAGGATAAAAAGAATGAATTTCTTTACTCCATAACATTTGGGAAAAGTTATTGATTGCTGAATCGTCATCAAGATACACAAGTGATGACCTATTTTTATTAAAACTACTTATTACAATCTTATAAATTATTAAATTTATATCAGAAATGTTGAAAAGAAACTGTATATTAGTCAATTTACTAGATATTAAACTGCACGATCAATTAAAAACTGACTAAGCATTGGAACCGGTCTTCCTGTTGCACCTTTACTCTTTCCTGAGGTATTAGCTGTTCCTGCGATATCTAAGTGCGCCCAATTATATTTCTTGGCAAACCGCGATAGAAAACATGCTGCAGTAATACTACCGCCAGCGCGACCACCTATATTGGCCATATCAGCAAAATTACTGTCAAGTAAACCTTGATACTCATCCCATAATGGAAGAGGCCAAGCTTTATCTAAAGACTTTATTCCTGATTCTTCTAATTCATCTGATAGCGATTTATCATTGCTAAAAAGACCTGTAGCATAGTTACCCAATGCTATGACACATGCACCTGTAAGGGTTGCGACATCTATTACAATTTCAGGTTTATACCTCTCTGCATACGTTAATGCATCGCACAATATTAATCGACCTTCAGCATCGGTATTTAAAATTTCAATAGTCTGTCCTGACATACTAGTTACAATATCAGCGGGTTTGACTGCCATACCATCAGGTAAATTTTCACATGATGGAATCAGGCAAACTACATTTAAAGGCAGATTCAATAAACCTACGGTGTGCATTACTCCTAAAACAGAAGCTGCTCCACACATATCATATTTCATTTCATCCATATTTAAACCTGGTTTTAAAGAAATACCTCCTGCATCGAATGTAATTCCTTTACCAACTAGTACAATTGGTTTTTGATTTTTCTTTCCCTTATTATGTTCAAGTACAATAAATTTTGGGGCTTCTCTACTACCTTTGGCAACAGATAAAAAAGATCCCATTTTTAACTTTTCAATCTGTTTTTGATCCAATATTTTTGCTTGCATTTTAAATTGTTTAGCAATTTTCTTTGCGGTATTTGCAAGATAAGTTGGAGTGCAAATGTTTGGTGGTAGATTACCGAGGTCTTTTGTAAGATTGGCACCTAAAGCAACTGCTTCGCCATGTTTGTGGCCTAATTTTACATAGTTAGAATTTGAGCTTTCACATTGCAAGCAAATATTTATATTATGTATAACTTTCTCTTTTGTTTTTAATGAATTAATTTCATAAGTAGAATTTATAACTTCCCTAACAATAAATTCTGATGCACTTTGAATGCTAATTTGATTATTAATAAATTGCTCTATAGGTAAAATAACATTCTTACTTTTTAAATTCTTCAAAGTTCTAACTACATTTTGAGTAATTTTTATTAATTTTTTATAACTAAAAGTATTTATATCTCCTGTTCTTACAAGAATAATCCGCTCAAAATCTTTGCTTCCATGCACTAATAAAATTGATCCAACATCTCCTAGTAAATCTTTTGATGAGATAATATTGGATAAGTAGGTGGTGCACGACGGCTTTAATTTTGACTTATTAATGATTTGATTTTTATCGTTAACAGCTATTATGATAATATCAGCTGATATATCCATGATTGAGTCAGTTTTAATGTTAAATTTCATTTATTATCCTTTTTTAGAATCTCATTTATTTTCAAATGCTTTTTAAGAAGTCTTTAACCAGAGAGTTATTTTACACATCACTATCAACAATCCTTATCTTATCTGGAATTGTTATTGCTCAAAGGGCAGTAATCATTTTTCGTTTCGCTGCTAAAGGAAGTATACCAAATGATGCAATTGACACCGTACTAGTTTTTAATCTTCTAAAACATATGCCGCTTTTATTATCATTAACTGTCTTTATTACTATATTGATGACGTTGAGCCGCTGGTACAGAGACAGTGAGATGATTATATGGTTCAGCTCAGGACTTGGTCTTTATAGTCTCGTAAGGCCAGTAGTAACTTTTTGTATTCCAATTATTATTCTCATTGCGTCACTTTCTCTTTTTATCAGTCCCTGGGCTGTTCAAAAGGCTGAAGAATATAAAAGTGGTCTAAAAAATAGAGATGAAATTGCAACCATTACTCCTGGAACCTTTAAAGAATCAAAATCAAGTAACAAATTATTTTATGTAGAAGGATTTAATTCAATTGGAAACTCAGTAAAAAATATTTTTATTCAATCTGAGCAAAATGGAAAATTAGGAGTAATTGTTTCAACTGAAGGAAAAAGAATTATAGATTCAAAAGGAAATGATTACATTGTATTGAAGAATGGTAAACGTTATGAAGGGATGAAAAATACAAAAGAGTTTTCAAGAACTACCTTCGATGAATACGGTATTTTAATCGAAAAGGATGTGCCAAAGATGATCAATGTTGGTGCTAGTGCTGGAATTATTGAGGCAATACCAACATTAGCTCTAATATTAAATCAACAGAAAAATAACAAAAAACAGTATCTGGCTGAGTTAATGTGGCGAATATCATTACCCCTTTCAACTTTATTACTAATTTTCTTAGCTATACCATTGAGCTTCATCAATCCTAGAACAGGAAGATCTTTTAATATTATGATTGCGGTATTTATTTTTGTTATTTATAACAATTTTCTTGGAATTTTTCAAAGCCTTATCTCTGTCGGAAAAATTCCATTATGGCTAGGATTTTTTCCTATTCATATTATTTTTGCTCTAACAGGCATATATTTACTATATCGACGGTCCCTAAATTTACCATTATTCCCAGCTAGGTTTATAAAAATAAAATGATTTTAGTGAGATATATTAATAGAGAATTTTTCATCGGTATCTCAATGATTATGCTTGGCTTAATAAGCTTGTTTGCTTTTTTTGACTTTATCCAAGAAATAGGAGACCTAGGAAAAGGATCATATGGAATATTACAAGCTATTACATATGTAATATTGAGTATTCCAGGACATATTTATGAAGTTGTCCCTTTGGCAGTTCTAATTGGATCAATGTACACAATTGGGCAACTATCTTATAACTCAGAACTGAATGTTATTAGAGCCAGTGGTTATTCGATAAAAAAAATTGCAATATCATTAATGTATGTTGGAGTTATATTTTCTTTTTTTACTATAATAATAGGTGATTTAATTGCCCCCCATTCAGAAAAAAACGCACAGCAAATTAAAATTGGATCAACAAACTCAAGTGTTAGTCAAGAATTTAGTTCAGGATTTTGGATTAAAGATGGAAATAATTTTGTTAATATCGAAAATGTTTTACCTGATTCTTCATTAGAACAAATTCATATTTATGAATTTGATGAAAGCTTTAATCTTAGGACCATTATAAATGCTAAAAAGGGTTCTTTTGAAAAGGGAGAATGGAAACTAAAAGATATCAAGCAAACGATTCTTAATAATGATTCAGTTATAACTAAAACAATAGCCGCCGGAAGCTGGAAATCATTAATGCGGCCTGAAATGATGAACGCCCTAATAATTTCTCCGCAAAAAATGTCATCAATTAATTTATTAAAATTTATAAATTATTTAAAAAAGAATAACCAAAAATCAACAAAATATGAAGTTGCTTTATGGGAAAAATTAATCCATCCATTAATGCCTTTAGTCATGATTATTTTCGCTATTCCATTTGGTTTTTTACAGGAGCGATCAGGTGGAAAGTTCTTTAAAATGTTTGTGGGTATTATAGTTGGAATTATTTATCAAATTTTAAATACGATGATTAGACATTTAAGTCTTTTAAATGATTGGCAACCCTTTATCAGCTCACTTGTTCCAACTCTTATCTTTCTCTCAATAGGGATTTTTTTAATTAATAAGTTTGAGTATAAATAATTTCCGATTTTAAAATCATATCGTGAATGTATTTTTTCCCACCAAAAAAAATAACCAAATAAAAAGAAAAAAATAAAATAAGGCCAATACTCGC
>CALKDJ010000037.1 GCA_938084195.1 uncultured Methylophilaceae bacterium | reverse complement strand
TTAATAGTTAGGAGTGATACCCTCGGCACGATTCGAAGGTGCGACCCTCCTCTTAGGAGGGGGATGCTCTATCCCCGGATAACTACCCTAACCTATTGTTTTAGTTACACTTTAATCAATGGTTAATGTGTATTTTTAGTTTAGAGATAGCATAGGTTGAAGTCAAGAAATTTGCCCTAATAAAACTATTATTACCAATTGAATTAATTAAATATCATCCCTAATTAACTCTTCAACATTATCCTGAAATACATATTTTCTATGATATTCCAAATATTTTTCACGGCCTTTTGGCATTATGTTGAATTTGGTTCTGTTTGATGTATTTATTTTTAGCTTTGACCAAGTTAAACGACTTAGTCTTGTGCCACAGATTAAAGTCCCATCATCTAAAAATGTTATAAACCCTTTATCAAACAAGTGATCGTATGTATGGGTAAGCGTGAGTCCGTTTAACTTATCATAAGCCTCTTCCAAATTGTCTTCATTAATACAAACCATATGCGGTTTAATATGACTTGCTCTCAATATTCTGTCATCAGATACTGAGGTGAATGGACATAAAGGCATATGATCTAAAACTCCTTTCCTAAATTTTTCATTTCTAAGATTCGGTTTAACTTTTGAGTATTCCTTTTGCCTTTCTACCTCTTTTTCTTTTGGCTCATTCAGAATAATACTAGAATGTTTCGGATGATTGATTGGCCTAAAATCATAATCAAGAAAAATTCTAAAATAAAAATAAGGTGCGTTATCTGAAGAGTTAATTTTTTGTAATTTCAAAATTGAAAGGTAACTTATTCTTGGTAATACAAAGCTCCTCCATAACTTCCAAATAGGATCATCTGATCTTATATAAGCCCTCAAGGAACCCTTTGCATTAGCTTTATCTGATACGTCATAAATACTAAAAAAATTTACTTCATTTTCTAAATTATTTATTTGACTTAGGATATTACTGTAAAGAGGTTTTATATTTTTTCTATACACTTGTTCTTGAGCATAGAATTCATCCCGAGCATCAGATAAGTACATTTGAAAATTTGATTTAGAAAAAAAACACCTTTCTTCTTGAATGCTATTTGAACTATTTAATTTTGTTGTTTCTTGTTTTCTTTCCCTTCCCCAATTGGTGTAATCAAAGAAATTACTAAGCACATCATCTTTTTTATTGTAGTTACCTACATATTTTCTTGCCTCACCATTTCCTGTTGTTTCTTGCAATTTCAGAAGAAAAAAACTGTCTTCAGCTTTTAAGTCCTGGATTGAATCAACAATCTCATAAGAGTCATTTTTAATTTTTACTATTTGGTTTTGCATACTTTGTAATATCTATTTGTTTTAAGATTGCTATTAATACGTCAGAAACAATGCTATTACCAGCTTGCCTATATAACTGTGTATCACTCACTACCATTTTAAAATCATCTCCAAAACCCATTAACCTCAGGCACTCTCTCGGCGTCAACTTTCTAATTCTACCCTTATTATGAGTGACATAATTATCAACACCAGAGCGATGCATTTTATGCATACTTTGCAATAATGGTCGAGCAACTTCAAGATCAGTTTTACTTCTCGTTTTGAATTTTTTAGTTCCTGTGGCTAAAACATAATCCTTAACTTTTTTTGATAAATAATATTTTTCTTCAACATCACTTATATTAAAGATGAAAGTGTCGTATTCAACTTTGCTTGAGGCCTCTTCAAATCTAAAATCTCCATGCCAATTAAATTGTTGGTTTGCTTTTTGGCATAAAGCTATCTCTCCATTAATTTGTGTATATTTTTTCTTGTAGTTAAATTTTTTCGTAACAAATTTAACACCCTTTTCTTTTAGGTAATATTTACTGTCGATATAATCTTCTAAAAAATCCTGCATTGAATGTTCCAAGGTTAATGGTTTCGGAAATTTCATTTTTACATTTTTATCTTTAAAACCAATCACAAAAATTCTTTCTCTATGCTGTGGAATCCCATAATCTTTACTATTTAAAGTATTCCAAAAGATTTTATATCCGAGCTCATTAAAGGTATTTTTTATTACTTGCCATGTTCTACCGCTATCGTGGTTTAACAAACCTTTAACATTTTCATAAATAAATACTTTTGGTTTACATTCATTAATAACGCGAGAAAATTCATAAAAAAGTGTTCCCCTTGCATCCTCCATACCTTTTCGTTTTCCTACCATTGAAAATGCCTGACAAGGACTACCCCCTACCAATAAATCTAACTTATTTTTGTACTTCTTCGCGCTAAATTTAGTAATATCATCGTGCCATTGATCTTCTTTAATAGGAAAATTAGCCATATAACTCTCCTTACAAAACTTATCAATATCACCCGCAAAAACAATTTCGTATTTGAGTTTTAATCTAGCTAATGAGTTCTCTATTGACCCTATTCCGCTGAATAATGACCCCATTCTAATCGTAGCCCCTGGATTTTTAAATTCTCTATCTTGCCAAGAGGACTCGTCTATCTCTGCTTGAATATCTGAGGGAAAAAGGTCATTTTGATGCATCTTATAGTTTGTCTGATTTATTTGTTGAGACTCTAATTCTAATATAAATTTTAAAAAGACTAAGATTAGTTTAGCTATTTCTTTATTTTTCTTTTTACGAATTTATTTTATAACTTAATAAGCAGAAATACTAAAAAAAAACTTAAAGTGCAGCTCGAGCAAATCAAAGAAAATTATAATCTCTTTTATGCTTGATAAATGGTATGAAGTAGAAGGATTATATTGGCGTCCCCAAGGGGATTCGAACCCCTGTTGCCGCCGTGAAAGGGCAGTGTCCTAGGCCTCTAGACGATGGGGACATCAACTTACTGATATTACTATAATTAAGAATAAAATAATTAAAATTTAAATGGATTTGTCATAAATTGATTTTCTTTAGATCTATTTTAAGAAATGATTTAATAGCCATAAGGTTACTCTCATAATCATCAAGATTTGGGATATTCTTTTTGTTTAATTTTATGTAAAGAGCTCCATTTTTATCCTGAGATCTAAGTTTTTGAACTGTTTTGTAATCCATTACAAAAAATTTTGGTGAAGCTTCGTAATCCTCTACTACTCGATAAGTGTCTTTCTCTTTGATATAGGCATTAGATTGAACAAAAATATAAAAGTCAGATTTAACTTTATCATCTGAGTTTAAATAATGACTTGTATCACCCTTATGATTCTTACTTTTAACTTGAATTTTTGCACTAATATTTTCTTTTGGATTTACAGCAATCAAATCATAACCCTCAAAATTTACATAACTTTTGTGAGCCTCTATATGATTAAGTAAGAGCTTAGATAAAACAAAAAACTCAGCCCCT
>CALKDJ010000036.1 GCA_938084195.1 uncultured Methylophilaceae bacterium | reverse complement strand
TAAAGAGCTGAAAAATATTGAATTACCTTATCAACATCCAGACTCCAAATCTTCATGGCATTTATTTGTTGTAAAAGTAAAAAATAGAAAAAAAGTTTTTAATGAATTGAGAAGATGCGGGGTAACGAGCCAAGTGCATTATATCCCTGTTAATAAACAACCTTATTATGGCAATACATTTTTAAAAAACAGCGATAGTTATTATAATGATTGCTTGAGTTTACCAATATATGTAGATTTGACAAGCGAAGAACAAGATAAAGTAATCAATAGTTTGGCGGAAATAAAGTAATAATGTTGAGCTGGGTGGTAATTTCTGCAATACTCAAGGTAAGAAATAATGTCTAAGATTGCCCTTGGTACAGTAAAATTTGGAATGGAATACGGTATTAATTCAACAGGTGGTCAAATTCAACCAAGCAATGTTGAAGAAATACTAAATTATGCAAAAAGCCAAGGTATTAAATTGCTTGACACTGCACCTGCATATGGCAATAGCGAGCAAATTTTGGGCGATTATAATGTTCAAGGATTTAATGTTGTTACTAAAACTCGACATTTTGATTGTTCAACGATAGGCAATCCAGAGTTACAATTATTAGAAAATGACTTAAAACAGACTCAAATAGATTTAAAGCAGGAGCAAATTTACGGGTTATTGGTTCACAATGCAGATGATTTATTAAAATTTGGTTCTGACAAGCTTTATAATCGTCTTAATGATTTAAAGCAATCAGGGAAAATAAAAAAGGTTGGTGTGTCTGTTTACAACCATAAGCAATTGCAATCAATTATTAATAATTTCGATATTGACTTAGTACAACTACCTTATAATATCTTAGATCATAGGTTGACCTATAGTGGTACGTTTAAATTATTAAAAGATAAAAAAGTCGAAGTGCATGCTCGTTCTGTTTTTCTACAAGGGTTATTATTAATGTCTAAGCAGAATAGGCCAACAAAATTTAATCGATGGAAGACTCTTTGGGATCAATGGCATGAATGGCTAAATGATAACCAAATAACAGCATTGGAAGCTTCAATAAGACATGCTGTCTCAGCATCAGGTATAACAAAAGTTATAGTTGGAGTTGATACTCAAGACCAACTTAATGAAATTATAATCGCATCCGATGGAGTCTTACCAAATATACCAACTCATTTATTTACTGATGATGTCGATTTATTAAACCCATCAAATTGGAAAAAATTGTGAAAATTGTTGCTTTGGTTCAAGCAAGAATGGGCTCAACCAGATTTCCAGGTAAGGTATTAAAGTCTATTGTTGATAAGCCAATGATTGAACTGTTATTAACTCGATTGTCCAAATCTAAAGAATTGGATGAGATTGTGGTTGCAACATCAGAAGAAAAACAAAATGATCAATTGCAATCAATTGTAGAATTGTTAGGATTTGGCTGTACAAGAGGTAATGAAAAAGATGTATTGAAAAGGTATTATGAGTCAGCCAAATCTTTAGGAGCGGATGCGGTTGTTCGGATTACTGGGGACTGCCCTTTAGTAGATTCGGCATTGGTAGATGAATGCATTAGGGGTTTTAAAAAATCTAATGTAGATTATTTTTCAAATATAGACCCCACAACCTATCCAGATGGATTGGATATAGAGGTTATGTCTTTTAAATCAATTAAGCGAGCAAATGATGAGGCTGATTCGGAATTTGATAGAGAGCATGTAACTCCTTATATTCGTAATTCTAATTCTTTTTCTAAATCTTCAATGAGTCATATTGAAGATTTATCTTTTCAAAGATGGACAGTAGATGAGCCAGATGACTTAATTGTGGTTACAAATATATTTGAATATTTTGCACCTAACTTGTTTTTCGATTGGAAGCAGGTGCTAGAATTAAGCCAATCACATCCTAAGCTGTTTCAAAGTAATCTTCAAATTAAAAACAACGAGGGAGCAGCTATGGGAACAGGGCAGAAGCTTTATAAAAGGGCAAAAAGAATTATTCCTGGAGGAACTATGCTTCTTTCTAAAAGACCAGAAATGTTTTTACCTGAGAAGTGGCCAGCCTATTTCAGTAAATCCAAAGGTTGCAAGGTTTGGGATTTAGAAGGGAAGATGTATATTGATATGTCAATAATGGGGATTGGAACAAATACATTAGGCTATGGCCATCCTGAGGTTGATGAAGCTGTTATTAAGGCTGTAAAAGATGGCAATATGTCAACTTTAAATTGTCCTGAAGAAGTTTATTTGGCAGAAAAATTAGTAGATATACATCCTTGGGCAGATATGGTGAGATTTGCAAGGGCGGGGGGTGAGATTAATTCCATAGCGGTTCGTATTGCTAGAGCATCCTCTGGAAAGGATAAAATTGCCATTTGTGGTTACCATGGTTGGCATGATTGGTATTTGTCCACCAATCTTAATAGCAATAAGAATCTTGACGGCCACCTACTTCCAGGCTTGGAGCCCAATGGCGTTCCTAGAGGATTGACTGGCACAACCTTGCCTTTTAACTACAACGATATTGAACAATTAGAACAATTAATTAAAGACAACAAAGACGAAATTGCAGCTATTAAGATGGAAGTTTCCAGAAATGAAGGCCCAAAAAATGATTACTTAAAAAAAGTAAGAGACCTTGCCACTGAAAATAATATCATATTAATTTTTGATGAATGTACTACAGGCTTTAGGGAGACATTTGGTGGCTTACATAAAAAGTATGATGTTGAGCCTGATCTTGCTATTTTTGCTAAAGCATTAGGCAATGGCTACGCAATTTCTGCTTGCATCGGCAGGCAAGAATTTATGCAAGCTATACAACAAACCTTTATAAGTTCAACTTTCTGGACTGAGCGCGTAGGACCGACTGCTGCATTAAAGACTCTCGAAGTAATGGAAAGAGAGAAGTCTTGGCAAACCATTACTAAAATTGGTAATAACATCTCTAGAAAATGGAAAAACCTGGCTGTTAAGCATAAATTAAATATTAGCACCTGGGGTATCCCGGCACTGAGTGGCTATACATTTAATTCGTCCAACGGGCTATCTTATAAAACCTTAGTTACGCAAGAAATGCTTAAGAAAGGCTATTTAGCTGCTAACTGTGTTTATGCTTGTACGGAGCATACAAAGGAGTTGGTAGACGGGTATTTTGTGGAGCTAGATCGAATTTTTGCAATTATTAAGGAGTGTGAAAAAGGGCTAGATGTAAACACTCTGCTGGAAGGTCCCATGTGTCATAGTGGTTTTAAACGTTTGAATTAATAAGAATTGTTTTCTCATCGACGCATCTATAAAAATGGGCATGGGCCATGTTTTTATTTAAGCAGTAGTATTTATGTTTATAAGATCTTGCGATAAAAAACATCAAAAGTTAATATTTTATGAAATGTGTAACAATTAAAACGGACAGGTTCTTGTTAAGAACTTTGACAGCAGTCGATGTTGGTAAAGAATATTTTAGCTGGATTAATTCTTCTGCCAAAAGTCAGTATATTGCGTATGCAAAAAAAGAACGTACTATTGACGAATTAAAAGAGTATGTAGAACAAAGAGTTAAAAACAGAAATGCCCTTTTATTTGGAATATTTGATATTAATAATAAGCATATTGGAAATATCAAATATGAGCCAATTGATTTTGAGAATAGAACAGCTTCAATGGGTATTTTAATAGGCGATGAGCGTTATCGAGGTAAGGGAGTTGCCGTTGAGGTTATAAATTTTAGTGCGAATTGGCTATGGAACGAATTTGGAATTGGTAGGATTTTTTTGGGAGTAAAGAGTAGCAATAATGCGGCAATTAGAGCATACAAAAAGGCTGGATTTCGAGAGATTGCTTCATTAAAAAGGAATAATATAGTTAAATCAATGGTACTTACTAGAAAGAGCTTATGAAAAAAAATAGCTTAGTGGTATTTGTCACCACATCTCAAAGTCCTCATCTTGAAGCGCTAATTAAATATGCACAAGATTCTATTAGTTTGTATGAGAAAGTTTATGTTGTTAGTTTGTTGTCATGTTTAAGATATAGGAATGAACTTAGCTTTAGAAGCTACTTGCCAATATCCTTAAATTTATCAAGATTTATAAGAAACGGTTTAAATAAAAAATTCTTTTTTTTCTTTTTCAAGAAGAAAAGCAAATGTTTAAATCATATCGATTTTTTAAAAATTCCCGAAGGGGATTTTATTCTTGATCAAGAAAGTATTTATAGTATATTAAAAACTTACTCATCAACGGAATGGAGAGCACCAGCCCTAAGGCTGAATAAATACACATCAAAAATACAGCTTGATATAGTTTTGATATCTAGAAAAATTTCTTCCTTACTTTCCAGATATAATCTCGACAAAGAAGATGATTTTTTGGTTTTTAATGGAAGACTTCCTGCAGAAAATACTATCGTTACAAGTTTGACTAAATTAGGTTATAAAAATATCATTTATCACGAATGTAATAATTATCAACAAAAAGTTTTTTTTACAAGAAATAAAATTCATGATATGTCAGGTTATTATGAGGTTATTTGTCAATATTATGAGGATAATAAAGATAAGCTACTTGGCAATTATTATAAATATACAAAAGTAGGCAGAAAAAAAGAAGAAAAGAGCAATATCATTACTTATTTTACAAATAGTGCTGATGAATATCAGTTTGCGTATAGTAAGCCAATTAACCAGTCAAAAATTGTTTCTGATCTATTGGAAGCTAATTTCTCGGGTTTCTCTTTGCGAGTAAGGGTTCACCCAAATACTGAAAACAAGTCGAGAGAGGTTAAGAATTTCTGGGACAGAATAAAAGCAACCTATCCTGAAAAGGTTATTAATTATGACGAAAATATATCATCATACATTTTGTGTAAAAAGTCTAAACTTACAATTAGTATGGGGTCGTCTATGGCTGCAGAATCTATAATATTAGGAACTCCACATATTCTGATTGGTAAGCAAAATTGGCATTATAGATTCCCCGGGTACATTTTATGTAATGAGGATGACTTTCTTAAGGTGATAAAAAAATGTATCAGGGAGCGCCTATATAATAAAAAATGTATCTCGATAAAGGAGAAACAACTAGCGGCAGCTTCCTATTTATTTAAATTTAAAAGAGGCGATAGAATCAAGTGTGCTCCTTTTGGGAAATTTCCAATTTTAGAACAATCTCTTGATTTTCTTGATTGATTGTATGGCTATGTATGTCAGATAATGTATCCAAAAACACTACTATTGTACTTCATGGTCAAATCAGAGGTGAAACTCAGAATTCTATTAATTCAATAGAGTCAAATTTTCCTTACTCGGAGATTATTTTTTGTGTGTCAAAATCTGACAAAGGGTTTGATAGCATTTCTATTCCAGATAGGTTTCAAATTTTATTTTATGATGATTTACCGTCCTTCGATGATTATGGTTTTGTGTGCAGAAATTTCTTAAGGCAATTTGGAGCAGTATATTTTGGTGCAATGAAGGCAAAAAATAAATATGTACTTAAAGTAAGGTCTGACATTGTTATTGAAAATATTCAATTTCCCTTTATCGATGATAATATTTATCAAAAAGTAAAATATTTTCATTTTAGTGGTAAAGTAAGGCCCGTTTATACTTTTCCACATCATTCAGTTACTTCATGGTATTTTTATGGAGATATGATTGTGTTCGGGCTCAAAGATGAAATTATTAATTTATTTAAATGTGATGACAAAGAAAATGATTATGCCAACCTAAGTAATACCGACATTTTACCTTCTAAGTATCCAAGTAAACAAACTTGCTTTATTGCTCCAGAAGAGTTGCTTTATATCTCATACGCAAAAAAAAT
>CALKDJ010000035.1 GCA_938084195.1 uncultured Methylophilaceae bacterium | reverse complement strand
GAGTTGATCAATCTTTGAATAAACCAGTTCTTATTGGTGTAACAATTCTTACAAGTCATAATGAAAAAAGCTTAAAAAATATTGGTTATGATAAGCCAATTAACCATTACATAAAGAATTTAGCTTTAAAAGTTGCAGATTGTGGTTTAGATGGAGTTGTCTGTTCTGCTAATGATTTAAATATTCTAAGGCCAATACTTCCCAAAAATTTTCATCTGGTAACACCAGGAATTAGATTAAATAATGGTAAAAAGCACGATCAGCAAAGAGTCTCAAGTCCTGAAGATGCAAAAATATTAGGTTCTACGATGCTTGTAATTGGAAGGTCAATTACTGAAGATCCCAACCCTCTTGAAGTTCTTAAAAAAATTCAACTGAAATTAAAATAAGTCATTAAATCTGAGTATTTTTTTTAATCATCAAATCAATATCATTCTGCTCAATTCTTTTTAAAAGATGCTCATATTTATTAATTGATATTGGCTCATTAATTAATCTATCAAAAGATAAAAATTCTTTCTCATTGAAAAATTCTGCAACTTTACCTGTTAGATCAGGTAAAACCGGGGACAAATAAATACTTAATAATCGAAATGACATTAAAGATGCAGAGCATATCTCATGTAAAGCTGATTTTTCATTATGATTACTCTCATTTTTTGCCAATACCCAAGGTTCCTTGCTATTAACATACTCATTGACTGACTCAATATGAGAAATAAGAAGACGTGAAGCCTTACTAAATTGTCGCTGATCAAATAATTTCATTACCTCATCTTTAATTTTTAAAATTCCGCTATGAAGATTTTTTGCTTCAGGAGTTTGAAAGCTCTCTGATGACATAATCATATTATTAAAAAACTTGGAAATAAAGCCAGAGGTTCTGCTTGGGATATTGACCAGCTTACCAACTAAATCACTATTAACCTTGGCAATAAAATCATCAAGATTTAGATCAATATCTTCCATGGAATCATTAAGCTTAGAGAAGTAATAATAACGGAGATATTCAGGATTTTTAAGGCACTCAATATAACTTCTTGCCGTAATAAAGGTTCCTCTTGACTTCGACATTTTCTCACCATTAACAGTCAGAAATCCATGAGCAAAAATTTTAGATGGCGTCCTATGATCTGAAAAGTTCAAAGTAGCAGGCCAAAATAATGCATGAAAATACAAAATATCCTTACCAATAAAATGAATTAACTCAGCATCAGATCCCTTTTTCCAAAAATCATCATAGGATAATTCGTTATTTTTAGCATAATTCATAAAACTGGCCATATAACCAATGGGTGCATCTAACCAAACATAAAAATATTTACCAGGAGCTCCAGGTATTTCAAATCCAAAATATGGAGCATCTCTAGAGATATCCCAATCATTTAATCCTGCAGAAAACCATTCTTGTAATTTATTTGACGCTTCAGTTTGAAGTGTATCTGACTGCGTCCATTGCTCAAGAAAATCTGAACATTCGGATAGCTTAAAAAAATAATGATCAGTTTTTCTTCTGACCGGTTTTTTTCCTGAGAGAACCGAATATGCGTCAATTAAATCAGTTGGATTATAGGTGGTTCCACAAACTTCACAAGAGTCACCATATTGGTCTTTAGCATTACATTTTGGACAAGTTCCCTTTATGAAACGGTCAGGTAAGAACATATTTTTTTGTTCATCAAAAAATTGTTCGATTTCTTTAATTTCGATTTTTTTATTTTCTTTTAGGGATTCATACATACTCTCTGACAACATTTTATTTTCATCAGAATTTGTAGAATAAAAATTATCAAATGAAATATTGAAATCATGAAAATCTTGACTATGTTCTTTATGCACCTTATTGACCAATTCTTCTGGAGTAATGCCCTCTTTCTCAGCTCTAAGCATTACAGGTGTTCCATGTGTGTCGTCTGCACAAATATAATGAACTTCATTACCAGCTAATCTTTGGTATCTTACCCAGATATCAGTCTGAATATATTCGACAAGATGTCCAAGGTGTATACTACCGTTAGCATAAGGTAAAGCTGAAGTAGTTAATATTTTACGCATAATTAAAGTAACTTTTGAGGTAAATTTTGGTCACAGTTATTCTAGCAAATAACCAGGTCTAATCCCAAGTGTTATATTTTTTATTTAATTTTTCGAAAGCTTAAGAAATGAAAAAAACAATAACTGATGAATTACTAAGCATTAAATTTCCTAGTACTAATAATTTTTTCTTAAAAGAAAAAAACATAAAAAAAATTGACCAAGATAATAAATCAATAAACATAGAAATTGAACTCAATTTTGCTGCAAAAAAAAGATTGGATGAATTACAACAATTAATCGAAAAAAAAATATCATCTTCCCAAGGATTACTTACTAAAGTTTTCTTAACAAGCAAGATAAAAAGCCATAAAGTTCAACAAGGACTTTCCCCACTCAAGGGTGTTAAAAATATTGTTGCAATAGCATCAGGAAAAGGCGGAGTTGGAAAATCAACAACAGCAGTAAATCTTGCTTTAGCACTTGCAAAAGTTGGTGCTAAAGTTGGTATTCTAGATGCAGATATTTATGGACCAAGTCAACCTCAAATGTTAGGTATTAATAATAAAAAACCTCAGAGTTCAGATGGTAAATCCATGGATCCAATTATTGCTCATGGAATAGAGGTAATGTCTATAGGTTTTCTAGTTGATCAGGAGACGCCTATGATATGGCGAGGACCCATGGTAACTGGTGCGCTTGAACAATTATTAAAAGAAACTAAATGGAATAATCTTGATTATCTTATTGTCGATCTACCTCCAGGAACTGGAGACATTCAACTTACATTGGCGCAAAAAATACCTGTAACTGGTGCAGTAATCGTAACAACGCCTCAGGATATAGCTTTATTAGATGCTCGTAAAGGGCTTAAAATGTTTGAAAAAGTAAATGTTCCAATAATTGGTATCGTAGAAAATATGGCTACCCATATTTGTTCACAATGCGGTCATGAGGAATATATCTTTGGTGAAGGTGGTGGTTTTAAGATGGCTAAGGATTACGAGGTTGAACTTCTAGGAAGCCTTCCATTAGATATAAATATAAGAAAGCAATTAGATGCTGGAAATCCAACCGTGGTAAGTGATGGCGATGGAAAGATAGCAGCTATATATGAAGAAATTGCCATAAATACCTCACTTAGGATTGCATCACTTAACGAAGATACTACCAATAAATTTCCAAAAATTGTTATTGAAAAAAACTAGCTAAAT
>CALKDJ010000034.1 GCA_938084195.1 uncultured Methylophilaceae bacterium | reverse complement strand
TAACTTTCATATGGAGGAGCACAAGGAAGTAGTGAATGTGCTTTCCGAAAGCATAGGCGAAGATGTAATTCGTATAGCTAAAAAAATTACCTCAGTAATAAAGTCTGGAGGTACAGTTTTTTGGTGTGGTAATGGAGGCAGCTCATCTGATAGTCAACATATATCTGCAGAACTAATAGGTAGGTTTAAGTACAATCGAATTCCATTGAAATCTATTTCATTAAATTCTGATACTGCTGCTATTACATGTATAGCTAATGATTTTGGGTATGATGAGATTTTTTCAAGACAATTAGAGGGCCTGGGCAGTGCTGGTGATATTTTAGTTCCGATCTCTACATCGGGAGAAAGTAATAACATTGTCAATGTGATTAATATGGCCAAAAGAAAAAAAATTTTTACATGTTCGTTGCTCGGAAAAACCGGAGGTAAAGCATTAAAGCTCGTCGATGATTGTATTTTTATCAAATCAGATACTACTGCAAGAGTTCAAGAAATGCACATAATGGTTGGTCATATTTTATGTGATTTAATCGAGTTCGGTTTAGGTCTCAGAAAGTAGTAATAATTATTTAATTGGCCTGAAAACACTTATCTTTAAGCCCCTATAATTTAAAAAAAAATGAAAATTACCGTAATTACTGTATGTTTAAATTCAGAAAAAACGATAGAAAAAACTATTAAATCAGTATTAAATCAATCGTATAAGAATATTGAATATATTATCTGGGATGGAGGTTCTAAAGATCGTACAAAAAAAATTGTAAAAAAATATTTGAGTGATCCCAGGATTGTATTTATATCAAAAAAAGATAAAGGTCCCGGAGATGCATTAAATAAGTCATTTAAAATTGCAAACGGAAAATTTCTTAACTTCTTGGGGGCGGATGATTTCTTTTATGACAATAATGTTATTGGGCGTGTTTGTGATTTTTTAAAAAAAAATCAAGAACTTGATGGGCTATATGGAAATTTGAGCTATTTTGGAAATAAATTCTTAAAAAGAAAATGGGTACCTAGTGTATACTCTCCTGAGGACTTTTTTTTAGGTTGGGGAGTTCCATTTCCAACTCTTTTTTTTAAAAAAGAATTAGTAATTTTATATGGTGGATTAGATATATCTATTGATATATGTGATGATTTTGATTTAATTTTTAGATACTTTTATGTGCATAGAAGAAAGTTATCATATCTAGACAGTATGTTTGTTAATATGAATTCAAATGGCAGAAGTGCAACATTTAAAGCTAGATTAAAATCATTCTTTGAAATATTACATATTTTTAAAAAATATAAAATAAAGATAAACCCTTATGCATTTTTTATAAGAAGATATGTATATAAAATTAAACAATTTTTTTAAAAAGGAACATTGTTAATGGATGCACTTTTTATAAATCCAAATAGCGCGCAAAAAGCATATCAAGATCTATCAAAAACCTTTTCTGCGATAGAGCCTCCAACTTGGTCATTGTTATTAGCTGAATCATGCAGATCCATCGGATTTAAGGTTGGGATTTTTGATGCAGATGCTGAGCGTCTAGATTTAAATCAAAGTATACAAAAAATAACTAATCTACATCCAAGGCTAATTGTTTTTGTAATTTATGGACAAAATCCTAATTCAGGAACAACAAGTATGATTGGTGCTCTAGAGCTAGCTAGTGCCTTAAAGGATTCTGGTAAGGATTATAAGATTGCCTTCGTTGGGTCACACACAAGCGCATTACCCATGGATGTTTTGTCATATAATTGTGTTGATATTGTTTTACTAAATGAAGGGGTTTATGCTTTACATAACCTTCTTAAATCAAATCTTAATGACGATATTCAATATATTAAAGGCATTGGTTATAAAAAGAAAGGACCAGCCAATTTTCCAATACCAACCTTGAACGATCCTGAGCGAGTTGTTCCTCAAGAATTGATGGATAAAGATTTACCTGGATATGCTTGGGATTTACTTCCATTTAATGTTAAGCCTTTAGATTTATATAGAGCACATTTTTGGCATGCTGACTTTAATCATGAAAAAAGAACTCCCTTTGCAGCAATTTATACTTCTTTGGGTTGTAATTTTGCATGTGATTTTTGTATGATTAATATTGTAAATAGAGTGAAGAACGGAGAAGAGATTAGCGCTGCTGATTCAAGAGGTATGAGATTTTGGTCTCCTGAGTGGGTCAATAAGGAGATGAAGAAGTTAGCGGATTTAGGCGTTGAAACATTAAGAATAAGTGACGAAATGTTTTTTTTAAATCGTAAATTTTATGAACCCATATTAAATAATATTATTGATGAAGGTTATAAATTTAATATGTGGACATATTCAAGAGTTGATACAGTTCGAAAAGACTATCTAGACTTATTTAAAAAAGCTGGAGTAGAGTGGCTTGCTTTAGGTGTTGAAGCAGGGAATCAAAATGTTCGTCAAGAGGTCTCTAAGGGCTCATTTAAAGAAGTAAATATTCGAGAAGTTTGTAAAACTATACAAGATAAAGATATAAAAATAATAAGTAATTATATTTTTGGTTTCCCTGAAGACAACTTATCTACAATGAATGAAACTCTTGATCTTGCATTGGAGCTAAACACGGAAATGGCCAATATGTATCCTTGTCAGGCTCTTCCAGGAAGCCCAATGTATTTTAATGCAAAAAAGAATGGTTGGAAATTACCAAGCTCATTTGAAGGCTTTGCTTTTTTATCTTATGAATCAGAACCACTCCCAACAAAATACCTAAGCTCCGCGGAAGTCTTAAGTTTTAGAGATGAGGCATGGAATAAATATTTTACTAATCAAAATTATTTAAAGCTTGTTGAAGACCAGTTTGGATTTCAGGAAAGGAAGAATATTGAAGAAATGGCAAAAATAAAACTTAAAAGAAAGTTATTGGGTGACTAAAAAATGATTATTTCTAAAACTCCCTTTCGAATATCTTTCTTTGGCGGGGGAACCGATTATCCAAGTTGGGTTAAAAGATATGGGGGTAAGGTAATATCCACATCAATAGATAAGTATTGTTATATATCTATAAGAAATCTTCCACCTTTCTTTGATCACACTCATAGGATTGTTTATTCAGCTATAGAAAATGTAAAAAAAATATCAGAAATAAAACATCCTGCAGTAAATGCAATTCTTACAAAATTTAAGATAGATAAAGGTATTGAAATTCACCATGATGGAGATTTACCAGCAAGGTCTGGTTTGGGGTCGAGCTCCTCTTTTTGTGTAGGTTTAATCAACGCCTTATATGCGATGAATGGCCAAGCAGTTTCTCCTCAAATACTTGCAGATGAAGCAATATATACTGAGCAAGTGGCGCTAAATGAAATGGTGGGACTTCAAGACCAAATAGCCACTGCCTTTGGAGGATTTAATAAAATTATTTTTTTCAAAGATTCTTCATACAGCGTTGAGCCCATTATTATTGAAAATGATAGGAAAAAAAATTTGAACGACAATTTACTTTTATTTT
>CALKDJ010000033.1 GCA_938084195.1 uncultured Methylophilaceae bacterium | reverse complement strand
CATCCCTTTTGCTGCAAGAACAATCCCTTCCTTTTCACCATTACCTGAATCTCCAAAGCCACCAAATGGTGCCGCCTCTGTTCTATAACCTGGAGGGCCATTAAAACTAAATTGACCAACTTGTAATTCTCTTGATGCTTTTTCAGCCTTTTTTTTATCAGTTGTAATAATAGCTCCTGCTAGCTTATAATTTGTTTTTTTTGCAATCCTTATGGCATCTATAAAATTATCTGCTCTAATAATAGAGCACACGGGCCCAAATGTCTCCTGTGATACAAGCTCCATGGATAAATCTACATTATCCAAAATAGTCGGACTCAATAATGCACCTTCAATTTTTCCTCCATATATTAGTTTTGCCCCGCATGATATTGCTGAGTCAATTCTTTGTTTTATTTTATAGGCAGCTTGCTCATCTATTACAGTACCCATATCAACATTCTCACCAAAAGGATCTCCGTATTTAATAGATTTTACTGACTGATACAGTTTATTAACAAATTCTTCCGCAATAATTTTATCTACAACCACTCTTCGAATAGCGGTACATCTTTGGCCTGAATTTTTGAAACATCCATTTAGTGTTATATTGACAGCTCTATCAATATTGGCATCATCACAAATAATTAACGACGAACACCCTCCCAACTCAGGAACATATCTCTTTAGACCATGACCATGCTCTATCATTTTTTGTTGAATCATTAAACCTGCAGATAAACCGCCCGTAAACGTAATCATATCTAGCATTGAAAACGATAGTATGCTTTCCAATATCTCCTCAGGGTTTTTATTTACCACGACATTAAACATGCCATCTGGCAATCCATTTTGCATTAGAATTTCTTGCAATTTAAATGCTGAAAGTGGTGTTTTCTCAGATGGTTTTATAACTATTGATGCCCCTGCCGCAATAGCTGGGAAAACCTTGTGTGCAACCTGATTCATTGGGTGGTTAAAAGGCGTTATACCAACCACAAGATCCAATGGGTCAGTAACTACGGTCAGTTCTGGATAATTATTATCTTCAAATAAATACTCATTAGTGATATTTTTTTCTACTATTTGGCATACCTTTGAACTGTATATGGCACAATTAATTACTCGTTCAACTTCATGTTTTGCATCTTGAAGTGAAAGACCAGACTCTGAAGAAATTAAGCTTGTTAAACTTTCTTTATTATTTTCTAAAAATAGCGCAGTTTTTAGAAGTATATCTTCTCTTTCATTAGCTGATAATTTACATTTGAACTTAAAAGCTTTATTAAGTTGCTCATGAACTTTATTTTTATTTGCATTAACAACTTTGCCTACCACTTCTCCGTTAAAAGGATTTAATATCTCTATCACATCATCGTTCATAGGAGTTATATGTTCGGTCATTTTTTTAAGCCATCCATAAATCTTTTTTTTGTTGTTTTTGGCGTATCAGTGGGCCTACCTAGATTAACTCTAGATCCTACTTGCGTTTTTACTACAAGACCTTGAAGGCCCTGACATTTTTTTAACAAAATTTTTGACAATTCCGATTCTGATTGAATATTGTTTACAATCTCATAGTTGCATCCCAATAGAATTTCTGAAAAGCTCATGGTACTTGAAGTTGTAGGTTGCCCTCCAGTCGATTCATGCGATTGATTATCAAAGATTATGTGTATTAAATTATTAGGTTGGTAATATCCAAGGGTTGATAAGGCTCCCATATGCATTATTATAGATCCATCTCCATCAAGAATATAAACTTTTTTATCCTTTCTCTGTAAAGCAATTTCTAATCCTATGGATGATACGTGACCCATTGAACCAACATTATAAAAATTATTATGGTGCCCTCTAGAATGATTAGAGCATATTTCATATAATTCTCGTGATGTCTTGCCAGTTGTAGATACTATCAAATCATCTTCATGAATTGAATTCACAATACAACCAATGGCGCTCTCGCGGTTAACACAAGTTGAACTTTCATTGATCTTATTTGATTTAGTATTTTCAAAAAAACCAGGTTCAACAATTAACACATAAGGTTTAAGATTCCTCTCTACACTCATCTTTGCAGTTTTAATTTGTTCTTTGTAGGTATTATCCGACAATATAGAATGAGGAATATCAAGTGTATCTAAAACTTTAATCATAATTGCCCCCATTTTCTTATGTTGAGGCTCATCTTTAATACCAGGCTTTCCTCTCCAGCCCATTACAATAATCATTGGGATACTGTAAACCTCTGGATCGGTTAATGACGTCAAAGGGCTAACGCAATTACCTAGCCCTGAATTCTGCAAATAAACAACGCTTAACTTATTGGTTGCCAAATGGTAGCCTGCCGCGTGAGCAATTGCAGATCCTTCATTTGCAGCAATACGATTTTCGAATAAACTTGATTTACAATCCAATAGGGTCATCCATTCTTTTAGTGTGCTATCAGGCACACCAGTAAAGTGATTTATTCCTAACTGTAAAAACTCAGATAAAAAATCATCTGCGTTAATCATTTAATCTATACACTCCCTGAACCACAATTCAACATTCATCAACATCCAAACTTTTTTACCCCAAAAGTCATAATCTAACTTTTGATTATTTTTGAGCATTTTTTCTAATTGTGAGTAACGAAATATTCCCCTTCTTCTAGTTTTCTCATCTAAAAGAATTTCCTTAGCATATTTAATCATTCCATTATTAATCCAATTATCAAGCGGAACAGGGAACCCTTTTTTTCTTCTTAAAACTATCTCTTTTGGTAGTGTCTTTAAACCTAATTTTCTCAAAATATATTTAGAATGATCTAAATTTTCTGAGGCTTGAAAGCTATGTGTGAACAAAGATTTCGCTTGATGAAGTGGAGATTTCCATTTTAATTTATATTTAATTGGTATGGTTGATGCAAATTCTACTAACTCATGATCTACAAATGGAACTCGTGCTTCTACGCTTGCAGCCATTGACATGGAATCTAAGCGATCGAGCAAGCAACTTAAATGATTTTTTTCAAATAAATATAAAATTTTATCGTAATCGTTCCCTCCAGAAACCCTTTCAAAATCATGCTCCCAGAATTCTATATTTGACTTATCGTTATTGATAGCATCCATTGTAGATTTTGTGAAAAGATTCCATTTTTCTTCAAATGGAATCCAATTATAAACAGAAAAAAAGTGATCTATATGGCTATTAACTGCCAACCAACTATCTATACTTTTTCCCGCACCCATTAGTTTTAATAATGGCTTATGAAGGCTAGGTGGAAATAATTTTTTAACGTACTCTATTTTTTTAAAGTCCATAGGTGATCTCTGAACTCTTCCATAGCCACCAAATAGCTCATCAGCACCTTCTCCTGATATAACAACGGTAGTATGTTTTTTTAATTCAGAACATATATTCATCAATGCTATTTCATGAGGTATGGATAGTGGAGC
>CALKDJ010000032.1 GCA_938084195.1 uncultured Methylophilaceae bacterium | reverse complement strand
GGCTTTGTTATTTTAGGAACACCTGGAGGATCTAGAATTATAAGCATGATTTTACTTTCTACATTGGATTGGATAGATGGAGGAGATGCAAAATCTATGGTTTCCCTTCCAAGATTTCACCATCAATATCATCCTGATTATATCCTCTATGAAGAGGGTGCTTTGACACAAAAGGAACTTTTTAACCTGGAAAGCATGGGGCATAATTTAAAAAAATCTAAAAGAAAATATGGAAATATGCAGGTCATTGAGTGGGACCAAAAAAATAAAAAATTACGTACTGCTTCTGATCCTAGGGGAAAAGAAAAAAATCTTACGAATGTTTATTAGTATTTAATTTTTTTTCTTAGGCTTGTATTTTTTTTTGACCCATTGAAATGTTAACAAAGTAACAAAGACCATTGTAATGATAGCTATGTGTCCTAGCATGCTGTGGCCAATCGTTACTAATTCTCCCATGTATAAACCAAAGGCTAGGCACCAAAAACAGGCCAATATTAGAGTGGCCATATAAGCGTATTCCGTAGGAGCGTATCGCAAAGGGTTATGTTTAGGATGTAAGATTAATTTAGCTATTTTCCACACTTGAATTTCCTTTAATTAATTAAATAGTTTTATACTAATTATCATTATATACTTAGTATCCTAAGGTTTTTTAGATTTTAGGATATTATTTTAATAAAGATTACATATTTTGGAGAGAAGTATGGAAAGGTATGTTGCAGCTGGAGAGGCTTTTGCAACTGGATTTCTTCTTACAACAGTAATAATTTATGCTCTTTTTTTTATGATGGAAGAGTCAACACCCAACCCATTAAAAATATTGTGTGGTTTAGTGGGCGGCACAGGTATTTTTATATTCTTAAGCGGTTTTTAGAACTTTATAATGGCGGAGAGCGAGGGATTCGAACCCTCGATACAGGTTAACCCCGTATACTTCCTTAGCAGGGAAGCGCTTTCAACCACTCAGCCAGCTCTCCGTTATATCGACGTTACGATACTTTAAATATTTAAAAAAATCAATGACTTAACCTTTTTCTAGTTCAAAGGCTTTATGCAGAGCCTTGACTGCGTTATCAAGATTTGCCTCTTCTAGAATAACTGAGATCTTAATTTCACTTGTAGAGATGGTATTAATATTTATTTTTTCATCAGACAAAACTTTGAACATTTTGCTGGCTATACCTGCATGAGTACGCATGCCAACTCCAACAAGTGATAGTTTTGCAACTTTCGAATCACCTATAATTTCTCTGGCATTAATTTTATTTTTTACTTTTTCATTCAAAATATTAATGGTCTCTTTAAGTTCACGTTTATGTACAGTAAAAGTAAAGTCAGTAGCACCACTTTCACCCACATTTTGAATGATCATATCAACATCAATATTCGCATCTGCAATGGGACCTAGTATTTGGTAAGCAACTCCAGGTTTGTCTGGCACACCTCGAATACTTACTTCAGCCTCGTCGCGATTAAAAGCAATACCTGATATTATCGGGTTTTCCATTTTTTTATCTTCCTCAAAAGTTATTACTGTTCCATCTCCCTTGATATCAAAACTTGATAGAACTCTTATTGGCACTTTAAATTTCCCTGCACATTCAACAGATCTTGTTTGCAATACTTTTGATCCAAGGCTTGCCATTTCAAGCATTTCTTCAAAAGTGATAGAGTTTAATTTACGTGCCTCTGGCACAACTCTTGGGTCGGTAGTATAAATTCCATCAACATCAGTATATATCTGACATTCATCTGCTTTAATTGCAGCAGCTATTGCCACGGCAGTAGTGTCAGAACCACCTCGCCCTAGTGTAGTGATATTGCCGACTTTATCAAGTCCTTGAAATCCAGCTACAACCACAACAAAACCTTGCTTTAAATCTTTTTTAAGTATTTGGGTATCGATATCCATAATACGTGCTTTACCAAAACTGGAGTCTGTCGTAATGCCTAATTGATAACCTGTGTAACTTTTAGCCTGCATACCTTTATCAATTAAGGATAGTGCAGTTAATCCGGCAGTTATTTGCTCCCCAGTAGACATGACCATATCTAATTCTCTTGGGTCTGGATTTTGCATCATTTCATCAGCTAAATTTATTAATTTATTGGTTTCTCCGGACATTGCTGACACCACTGCAATAATTTGATTACCTGATTTATGATATCTCGCAATACGTTCAGCCACATCATTGATGCGTTCAGGGTTTGCGACGGATGTCCCACCGAATTTTTGTATAATAAGCGCCATAGGTTATTTTTGCAGCTGATCTTTAATTTTTTGAATTGCTAAATCCATGGAGTTAGTGTCAGAACCTCCTGCCATTGCGAAATTATCTCTACCACCACCTTTTCCTCCGACGGCCTCTCCAAGTTGTTTTGCAATTTCACCTGCTTTGATCTTTCCTGTTAAGTTATCTGTTATGCCTACAGCAAAAGAAACTTTACCATTGGCATGCGAACCCAGTATTATAACGGCAGATTGTAGTTTTTCTTTTAAATTATCAATCATTTCTCTTAATTCATTGGCACCCAAGTTATTTACTAGTACTCCCAAGAATTTATAGTTACCAAAATCAATTACTTGATTCACTAAATCATTACCTTCACTGCCTGCAATCTTAGATTTGAGTTGACCAATAATTTTTTCATTTTCTCTCATTTGTTTGATGACTTGGCTTAATTTATTCTCTAACTCGTTAGCACCCACGTTGAGCTCTTTTGCAATTTTCCCAAGCATCATCTCTTGTTGATTTAGAATATTAATAACATTTAAACCTGAAGCAGCCTCAATTCTTCTGATACCCGAGGCTATTCCAGATTCAGATTGGATTTTAAATAAACCAATATCTCCCGTTTGTGATACGTGAGTTCCTCCGCAAAGTTCTCGACTATGCCCAATATCTAATACCCTAACTTTTTCACCATATTTTTCACCAAAGAGCATCATTGCTCCAGATTTCTTTGCCGTTTCAATATCCATAACTTCAGCTTGCGTTGCCTTATTTTTTAAAATTTCATCATTCACTAGTTGTTCGATAGATTTTTTTTCATTAAGGGTTAGTGGTTTAGGGTGCGAAAAGTCAAAACGTGTTCGTTGGCTATCCACAAGCGAACCTTTTTGCTCAACATGATTTCCTAATATGATTTTTAAAGCTTTATGAAGCAGATGCGTAGCTGAGTGATTACGCATTACATTTTGCCTATGCTCAACATTAATATTTGCCGTTACTTTATCGTTCACATTTAATTGCCCATGATTTAAACATCCAATGTGAGCAAAAATATTACCTTTAATTTTTAAAGTATCTGTAACTTCAAATTCATTTTTTTCTGCAATTATGATTCCTTTATCACCTATTTGCCCACCTGATTCAGCGTAAAAAGGAGTTTGATCTAAGATTAGAATACCTTTTTCCTTTTCTTTTAGATTTTCAACAGATTGATCGTTTTTTAAAATATGAACTAATTTTGCGGTTGCAGAGGTATTCTCGTATCCAAGAAATATGGTATCAGGGCCGCTATAATCAATACTTACTTTAGCTTTAAAATTTCCAGCGCTCCGTGCCATATTTTTTTGTTTGGCCATCGCATTGTCAAATTCTTTTGTATTTATGGTTATATTATTTTCCCTGCATACATCTGCAGTCAAATCTAATGGGAAGCCATATGTGTCATGAAGCTTAAAAGCAACCTGACCTGAGATTTCTGATTTTTTATTTAATTTTAATTCGTCGACAGCCTTATCAAGAATAGCCATACCATTTTCAATAGTTTCAAAAAAATTTTGCTCTTCCAGATGAATCTCATCAATGATTATTTGCTTTCTTTCTTTAGAGAAATTAAAGGCAGATCCCATCACTTTATTTAATGGCTCAACTAATTTATAGAAAAACGGCTCTCTTATTCCAAGCTTATAGCCATGTCGAATTGCTCTACGAATAATCCTTCGTAAAACGTATCCTCGACCTTCATTGGCAGGCATAACTCCATCTCCTATTAAAAAGGAAGTGGCTCTAATGTGATCAGATAATACTCTAAGGGATGGGTGGGATATTGGAGTATTTTTGCTTAATTTTGCTGCTTCTTTGATTAAGGAACTAAATATATCAATATCATAGTTTGAATGAACATTTTGTAAAACTGCGGTAATGCGCTCTAAACCCATTCCTGTATCCACTGAAGGTTTTGGGAGGCGATGCATTTTTCCTTTTTCGTCACGATTGTATTGCATGAAGACTAAATTCCAGATTTCTATAAAGCGATCTCCATCTTCATTTTTCGACCCAGGAGGACCCCCTTCAATTGCTTCACCGTGATCGTAAAAAATTTCACTACAAGGCCCACAAGGTCCAGTATCACCCATCATCCAAAAATTATCTGAAGCGAAGTTACTACCTTTGTTATCACCAATCTTAATAATTTTTTTTGCAGAAAGCCCGATATCATTTGCCCAAATATCATATGCTTCTGTATCATCCTTATACACAGTTACTAATAATTTATCTTTGGGAATAGCATAGATTTCTGTTAATAATTCCCAAGCATAATTGATAGCCTCTTTTTTAAAGTAATCACCAAAACTAAAATTACCCAACATCTCAAAGAAGGTATGATGCCTTGCGGTGTAACCAACATTTTCTAAATCGTTATGTTTACCGCCCGCACGCACACATTTTTGGCTTGATGCGGCTTTTGTGTAAGGTCTTTTTTCATGTCCTAGGAAAATATCTTTAAATTGATTCATTCCAGCATTGGTGAATAAGAGTGTGGGGTCCTCATGCGGTACTAAGCTACTCGAAGGAACAATCGAATGATTTTTTTCTTCAAAAAATTTTAGAAACTGCGTGCGTATATGTTGGCTAGATAACATAGTAAGATTATTCGGATAATTTCCCCGATAGAATCTGATGAATTAATGCCGAATTAATACCTCGACTTTGAAGAAAGCGCATTTGCTTGAGTCTTTCCTCAGGATTCTCCGGTAATTTCCTAAATTTTTTCTCCCATATATTTTTAGCTAAATTGTATTCTTCTGATTTTATCTCATTAAGCGTGTTATGAATGATTATTTCATTTACGCCACGCATCTTTAATTCATATTCCATTTTTTTTAAGCCAAACTTTCTTTTTTTAGAAAACACAAATTGATCTGCAAATCGTCTGTCTGACAACCAATCTTTACTTTCTAGTTCAGTGAGGATTTGATTGACTTGTTGTCTTGTGAGCTCAAGGCTTTCGGAAAAAGGAGTGATTTTTTCATGCAATTCTTTTCTTGAGTACTCCCTTTTGCCTAAATAATATAAAGCCCTTTTTTTTAATAAGACTAGTTTTTTCTCAGCATTATTATTCTGCAGACTTTGGTTCATCCTCTTCGGCTAATTCTATAGCATTAATCTCGGCTGAAATATTTGCATTATCCCTCACCAATTGTTCAATTTCATTGGAAATTTCTGGATTCTCTTTTAGAAATATTCTGGCATTATCTTTACCCTGACCAATTTTTTCTCCTTTATAGCTATACCAGGAACCAGATTTTTCTACGATATCTAAAATAACACCCTGATCAAGAATTTCGCCTTCAAGAGAAATACCTTCACCATAAAGTACATCAAATTCTGCCTTTCTGAATGGAGGAGCCACTTTATTTTTAATCACTTTGACCCGTGTCTCCGCACCGATAACTTCATCACCTTTTTTGATAGCACCAATCCTTCTTATATCAAGTCGTACTGAAGCATAAAACTTTAATGCATTTCCTCCTGTCGTGGTTTCTGGATTACCAAACATCACTCCAATCTTCATACGTAATTGATTAATAAAAATTACCATTGTATTGGTCTTCTTAATATTGCTTGTTAACTTACGTAGCGCTTGAGACATAAGTCGTGCCTGTAAGCCCATGTGCGAGTCTCCCATATCACCTTCTATTTCTGCTCTTGGAGTTAATGCAGCTACTGAGTCAATCACAACAATATCGACCGACCCACTTCGTACTAGCATGTCGGCAATTTCTAATGCTTGCTCTCCTGTATCCGGCTGGGAAACCAAAAGGTCTTCAATATTGACTCCTAATTTTGCAGCATATTGAATATCCAATGCATGTTCTGCATCAATAAATGCTGCAGTCCCCCCCTTTTTCTGGAGTTGCGCGACAGTAGAAAGTGATAAAGACGTTTTCCCAGATGATTCTGGTCCATATATTTCAATAACTCTTCCTTTAGGCAGACCCCCAATTCCTAGTGCTATATCTAAGCCAAGCGATCCTGTCGATACTGCTTGAATACCCTCAACAACCTGGGTATCATCCATGCGCATTACTGATCCCTTACCAAATTGTTTATCAATTTGTGCTAATGCAGCATCCAACGCTTTACGCTTATTTTCATCCATTTTAATTTGCCTTATTTGTGTAAATTTTATTAAAGTTAATTATTTCATATTTGCTGCTTCAAGGTAACCTTTAAGAGATTATTAAGGGCAAATAACAATGCTTTTTCTTGAATTTCCCATCTTGTACCAGCAAAATTTGATCTCCTTTCAAAGAGGATAGAATTTTGATTGCAAATGGCAAAATATACAGTGCCGACAGGTTTATCTTTGGTGCCTCCATTAGGGCCTGCAATGCCAGTAATGCTCAAGGATAGATTGCCATGACTATTTTGAAGGGCTCCCATTGCCATTTCATTTGCTACATTCTGGCTGACAGCACCATGATTTATTAAAGTTTTTTTTGCAACTCCTAAGAGATCACATTTGGATTGGTTTGAATAGGTAACAAATCCCCTTTCAAACCATTTTGAGCTTCCAGAAACTGAGGTGATAGTGCTACATACTAGACCACCAGTGCATGACTCAGCAATTACTAATTTATAGCCGTTATTTATACATTGATTACCAAGGTTTTGAGTAAGTAAATGGATTTCTTTAGTTTGCATAAACAATTAAATACCCAATATTAATAATAATTATAGGTGGAAGAGCGGCAATAATATCATCCAGCATAATTCCTAGGCCACCTCCAACTTGCCTATCTACCCAATTAATTGGGAAAGGTTTTTTTATGTCAAAAAAACGAAATAGTATGAAGCTTAGTACAAAAGAAATAAGATCAGTATTGATCAGGATAAGGATTAATAACATCGCAACAATCTCATCAATAACAATGCAAGATGGGTCCTTTATTCTTAGCTTTTTACTCGTAATGTTTGATGCATGAAAACCAAGAAAGAATAGGGTTATAACAAAACCTATTTGTAACTCAAAAGCCAATGGTGTAATTACAAAAAATAAAGGGAATGCAACTAGGGTCCCTAGGGTTCCTGGTGCCTTTTTAGACATACCTGCCCCAAAACCTAAAGCAAGGAAATGCCAGAAATTAAACAATAAAAATTTTGTATCAACCAAAGTGTGTGAACCCTTTTTTTATCGTTGTAATTAATTTATTATCTTTATCCAATAATTGAAATTTTTTGAGTTTAGTGGTTACTCCAATTCTGGTTAATTTAATTTTATTCTTCATAGCTACTTCCATTATTTTCTTTCTGTTTGCTTGCGAAGCCGTTAAGACTAATTGATAGTCCTCACCTCCATAAAGTACAAAATCATAGGCATTATATTTTTTTATCCATGGGGCTGTTGGAATATTTTGGGAATATATTAAGGCGCCAATATTAGATTGATTTAGTATGTGTTGTAAATCTTGAACTAACCCATCAGAGGTATCAATTGCGCTGGAAAAGAGAGGAGCAAATTTTTCCATATTAACTTTTATCGGTTTTGGTATTTCAATTGCTGATAGCGCTTTAGCTAATGTGTTTCCTGATAGAGATGTTTCTCCTAATTGATATGACAAACCAAGAGCAGCTAAACCTAATTCTCCTGTTACCCAAATATCTTCATCCACTTTGGCACCATTTCTTTTGAGCACATATTTTTTTTTAACTTCTCCAATAATAGTGACACTCAGTGAAGTTGGACCTTTGGTTGTGTCTCCACCTATAAGCTCTACTCCATACTCTTTCGCACATGAAAAAAAGCCTTTCGAAAATTCTTTCAACCATAATTCATTTATCTTTTTGATAGACAAGGAAAGTAAAGCATATTTGGGCGTACCACCCATCGCAGAAATATCTGAAATATTAGTTGCTAAAACTTTCCAACCTAATTTTCTTGGTGCATGGTTTGGAAAAAAGTGTGTTCCTTCATTCATTGTATCTTGGGATAATACATAGTAGGTTTGTTTGTTTTTCTCAATAAGTGCGCCATCGTCCCCCACACCCAATGGGGCATTTTTTATACGCTTTTTAAAGAGCTTCTCAATAAGAGTGAATTCTCTATTCATTATTTATTTTTGGGCCTAAACACATTCACTATATCTTGATGAGTTTCTAAGTATCCTGCGCCAATAAGATCCAAGCAGTAGGGCACTGCAGCAAAAATTCCAGGTACCTTTATATTATTATTTTGATCCTTAAACCCCTCTAAGGTTTGTTTTATTGCTTTGGGTTGCCCAGGAAGATTGATGACCAATGTTTTTTTTCTTACAACTGCAACTTGTCTTGAAAGAATCGCGGTAGGAACAAAATGTAGGCTAATCTGCCTCATTTGTTCTCCAAAACCAGGCATTTCTTTATCACCAATGCTTAAAGTTGCATCAGGTGTAACATCCCTTGGCGATGGACCCGTTCCTCCCGTTGTAAGAACAAGGTCACATTCAGACAAATCACATAATCCTTTAAGTGTATCTTGTATGGTGGAAAGATCGTCTGGAATTATATGTTCCTCCGTTTCAAATGGAGTAATTAAGGTATGCGCTAACCATTCCTTGAGAGACGGAATACCTCTGTCCTCATAAATTCCTTTTGTTGCTCTATCACTTATGGATACGAGACCGATTTTAATGAATTTTTTTTTCATCTTTATGTCATAATTGCTAAATAAATATCTTACCACTTCTAAAAGGCCATCCCATGCAAAATGTTTTTGTTTATCTCATAACCATCATCCTTTGCAGCCTTAATTTATCAGTGAAAGCAGAAGAAAATTTATTTGAGAAAAATTTTCAAAGGCAAAGTCCTAAAGACTTTCAATCATTTGAACAAAATCCTCAGACCATAATTAAGCGAGGTTGGGATCAAGATACAGACAAAATAAAAATGCTTGAGGAGGGCTATGATTTAATGGGTTTTTCAGGCTTTAGTGGTCCTAATGTTTCCCCAAATCTTGCTAAGGTACATGGGGAAAAATTAAAAGCTGATTTGATTCTAATATATGATCGTCAAGTCAATGAAAACTCAAGAGCCTCTGCTATTCAAAGAGCTAGAGAAAAAGTTTTAGCTGCTAAAAGAGCAGAAAATAAAGGAGAGATTACTGAAATTGAAATAACTGAAGAAGATCTTGCAGACTCAAATGCATTATATGTTTTTTATGCATCTTACTGGGTG
>CALKDJ010000031.1 GCA_938084195.1 uncultured Methylophilaceae bacterium | reverse complement strand
TCCTTATCAGCAGTTTTTCCAAGTGTTTCTGTATTGGATTCAATGTCTAAAATATCATCTGTAATTTGATATATTTTCCCTATTAGATGACCAATATTTGCTATGTCAGTAATGTATATTTCTTCATAATTTTTTGATAGCAAAAAAGGAATAACACATGAAGCTTTAATTAGTGCTCCTGTTTTTAGTTCTTGTAATCTTTCAAGAACCTCAATTGATGAATTCATTTTATCCGAATTAATATCCATAGATTGTCCTAAAGCCATACCATTTAAGCCAATAGATTGAGAAAGTATGTTAATAATTTTTATCTTTATATCGTTGTGAATATTAAGATTATTATCTGATAGGACTTGAAAGGCTAAAGATTGAAGAGCATCACCCGCCAATATGGCCTGCCCCTCATTAAATTCAATATGGCACGACGGCTTTCCTCTTCTTAGTGAGTCATCATCCATTGAAGGCAGATCATCATGAGTTAGAGAATATGCGTGAATAAGTTCAACCGACAAGGCAAGCTGATCTAAATGAAATGGATTTAAGATTTTTTCATCTTCACCAATCGCGTAAATCAATAATGATCTTACCCTTTTCCCTCCATTGAGCAATGTATATTCACAAGCATTTTTTAATAAAGTATTTTTTTGATTATTAAAGAAATCTTGGAGTATTACATCTATTCTTTTTTGATGTGTTAAGACCCATTGGTTTATGGAGTCTTCAGTCATTTGATTCAAAATCTTTTAACTCATTATTTTTGGAAAGAATTTGAACACGCTGCTCAATTTTTTTTAAATTCTCTTGTGCCGTTTTTACTAGCAAAATTCCTTTCTCATAAGAAGAAAGAGAATCTTCTAGGTTTAGATTATCTTCTTCCATTTTATTTACTATTGATTCAAGCTCACTTAATACTTTTTCGATATTTATATTTTTATCTTTCATTTTATATTCTCATTAAAAATTTTTTGATATGTTCTATTTCTTCAAAAATTACTTCATGACCCTTGTTAAAAGTTAAAAAACTAAAATTTTCTTCTGACAGAAATTTTTTATAACTTTCTTTTGCGTACTCAATTTTAATAATATCATCATGAATACCATGAAGGGCTAGTATTGGTATTTTTGGGGTAAAAGTTTTTTTAACCTTATCAGGTAAATATCCTGATAAAGATATAATGCCATCTAATTTTACAGAACTATTAAGTAAAAAAAACAGTGATAAAGCTGCACCTTGGGAAAATCCAACAAGACAAATTTTAAGCTTTTCTTTACTCTGCTTACATCTCTCTTCAATAATATTTTCCACTATTCGTGTTGACTTCTTAAGGCCTTCAATATCATGTTCATCGTGTTCAAGTGATTTTATGTCATACCATCCTTGCATTTTTAAGCCCTGATTAAGCGTAATTGGTATTAAAGGTGCATCTGGCAGGACAAATTCCATATCATCCATATCTAACATTTCAATAAATTCTTTAAAGTCATGGCTATTCGCACCAAGCCCATGAAGCCAGATTACTAGGATTCTAGGATTTTTTTGATTATTAATTATTAGCATAAAAAAAAGCGGACAAATTATCCGCTTTCCATAGGTCTATAAGTTTTATTTGCTTAAGGCTTTCTTTAGATCAGCTAAACCTTTGTCAACAATTTTTTGAACAGCTGCTTTTGCTGTTGCATCGTCTTGACCTTCAGGTATTGGAGGATTTAATTTGTAAAATCTATAGAATCTGGCAGTCCATTGAATGACTGATTCATTATCATTTTCTCCTTTATTAACAATGATATAAGCATTGAAATCAGTGAAAGGACCATCTTCTTTTAATAAAGCATATTTGACTTTCTTTAGGTCATCATCAGTTGATCTAGTTTTCATAAATTTTTTAAATTCTGAAAAATCTTTGAGTATTGCATACGCTTTATCAGGTGATATTGCTACAGTTATAGATTCTTGAACTTTTTGTGGTGTTGGTCCATGTGCAAAAGTAGTTAAAGAAAATAGAATTGTTATAAAAAATAATATAAATTTTTTCATCGAAAAAAATCCTTTTCAAAATATGTTGTAGTTTGATTATTTTACTATAAAGGACCTTTGTTTTCCTCATATAGAGCTAATTTGTATAAATAAATTGTCCAAAAGCTCGGCTCTGTAATCCAGATTTAATTTCTGTAATTGATTCCTCGTTCACAAGATCAATTATTGATAAAGAATCTCCCCCCCAATTAGCAACAATTAATCTATTATTAAGCAAGTCAATACTCATATTCTCAGGCGTTTCCCCAGTTTTAATTTTTTTTATTTCTTTAAAACTTAGCAAATCAATCACACTAATGCTATCACCTTGCGCATTTGTAACATAGGCTCTTTTATTGTGAGAGATAATGCTGTATGGGTTTAATCCAACTTTAATGTTTTTTTGATTCCAATTGTTAATATTAATAATACTTATGGAATCGTCATAAACATTTGCAGTAAATATAAAATCACCTTTTGATGATATGCCGTATGGATGTTTACCTACACTAATTTTTTTAAGCAATTTATAGTTTTTATCATCATAAACTTCAACAGTGTTAGCATCTCGGTTTGCAACAATTATATAATTATGTTTCTTGTTGAATGCAATCCCAGAGGGAGTTATTCCTACATTTATTTTGTCAGTGATTGTAAAATCTTTAGTGGATAATATTATTACTTTATTTTCATACCAACTTGTAATTAATATTTTATCTTCGGATGGATGAACCACCATACCTAAGGGAGCGGTTTTAAGTGCTACAGTTTTCTGCACTTGATTTTTTTTCAAATCAATAATAGACAATGACTGACTATCTATATTACCAACCACTGCGATAGCTTTATTTTTAATAATTGCTATACCTAATGGACTTTTACCAACACTAATTTTTTTTTGAATCGTTAATTTATTAAGATCTATTACAGATACTGTATTCTCACCTTGATTAGTAATATATGCCAAATTAACGGGCTTATTTTTACCAATAAATGTGAATAAAAGTAAACCGAAGAAAAAAAGTAGCGCGCTGATTAAAAATAATTTTTTTTGATTACTCATAATTGTTTCTATTAAAATTTGGTTTTTTATGGAAAAATGCCTATAAGGTTACAAGGATACCATTATGATAGATAAAGAAGGATACCGTGCTAACGTTGGGATTGTTGTATGTAATAACAAAAAAAAGGTTTTATGGGCTAAAAGAGCAAACGAAGATGCATGGCAATTTCCACAAGGTGGAATTAACGAAGGTGAAAGTCCTAAAGAAGCAATGTTTAGAGAGCTTAAGGAGGAAGTTGGGCTTGAACCATCCCATGTTGAAATAATAGCTAGAACTAAAGATTGGCTAAGATACGATGTGCCAAAAAATTGGATAAGACGGGACTGGAGGGATCGATATAAAGGTCAAAAGCAAATTTGGTTCTTATTAAGATTGACGGGGCGTGACTCTGATGTTTCACTTAAGAATACCAAAAAACCAGAATTTGACGCATGGCGTTGGGATGATTTTTGGTCTCCCGTTGATCAGATTATAGATTTCAAAAGGGATGTTTATGAACAGGCCCTTAAAGAGCTTTGGGAGCACCTTTCAGTTGACTAAAGTACTAGATCTCTGCAATTATAGTTTCAGTATTTTTTACAGTTTGGCCTAGGTTTACTTTTATTGAGGCATTTGTAGGTAGATATAAATCCACTCTAGAACCAAACTTTATAAATCCGTATCTTTCCCCAGCTTTAACCTCATCACCTTTATCTTTGTAACAAAGTATTCTTCTTGCAATTAACCCAGCAATTTGAACACAGGTGATAATCTTTTTTTCTTTTGTTTGAATGGTAATTGCACATCGCTCATTTTCTATGGAGGCCTTAGAGAGTGAAGCATTGAGAAATTTGCCTGGATAGTAATATTTCTCAAGAATTTTCCCATCAACGGGGCATTTATTTGAATGAACATTAAAAATATTCATAAATACACTTACTTTTACAGATGATTTATTTGTATAGGGATTAGTCATTTTTTCAATAGCAATCACTTTCCCATCAGCAGCAGATAAAATAACATTTTTTTTGGAAGGCTTATTTCTTAAAGGATCACGAAAGAATTGCAATATAAAAAGCGTAACAGTCCAAGCAATCCAACTTAATGGATTTTGGATATAAGTCAGTAGGGCGCTAGCAAAAAAGGCAATAGCTAAAAATAACCATCCTTCTTTGGCAATTATGGGGTACGATTTTTCCAATTAATTTTTGGACTTATCAACAATTTTGTTGATCCATGGCATCATTGATCGGAGTGAAGCGCCTACCTCTTCAATTTTATGTTGTTTTTGAACTTCTCTTTTTTCTGGTAAGGAGCCGACATTTTGAACAAATTCTTTAGCAAATGAACCATTTTGAATTTCATCGAGAATTTTTTTCATAGCCTCTTTAGTTTCAGAAGTCACTACGCGAGGACCTCTAGTAACATCTCCATACTCTGCGGTATTAGAAATTGAATATCGCATATTCGCAATCCCACCTTCATACATAAGATCAACTATTAGCTTTAATTCATGTAAGCATTCAAAATATGCCATTTCTGGCTCGTATCCAGCTTCTACTAGCGTTTCAAATCCAGCTTGAACGAGGGCGGTTGTCCCCCCGCATAACACTGCTTGTTCGCCAAAAAGATCTGTCTCTGTTTCATCCTTAAACGTAGTTTCTAAAATTCCAGTTCTACCTCCTCCTATTGCTGATGCATATGACAATGCAATTTCTTTTGCTTTACCTGATGCATTTTGATTTACAGCAATTAGATCTGGTATGCCACCACCTTTAACAAATTCAGATCTTACAGTGTGACCAGGTGCCTTAGGGGCAATCATAATAACATCGAGATCCGAGCGAGGCTTAATTAGTTGAAAGTGAATATTAAAGCCATGAGCGAAGGCCAATACAGCGCCCTCCTTAAGATTGGGCTCGATACTTTCGTAATATATTTTTTCCTGAAATTCATCCGGTGCTAAGATCATAATTAGATCGGCCCAAGCTGTTGATTCTTCGACTGACATTACATTTAAACCAACATCTGTTGCTTTTTTTGCTGAGTTAGATCCAGGTCTCAGTCCGACAGCTACCTCCACTTTAGAATCTTTAAGATTATTTGCATGCGCATGACCCTGGGAACCATATCCAATGATTGCAACTTTCATACCCTTTATAATATTAAGATCAGCATCTTTATCGTAATAGCGTTTCATAAGTTTCCTTTATTGTTATTGAGCTTTAAGGATTCGGTCACCTCGACCAATCCCTGAAGCTCCTGTTCGAACAGTTTCAATTATAGAGTCATTGTCTAAGCTATCTAGATAGGCATCTAGTTTGCTAGCAGAACCAGTTAATTCTATGGTAAATGTATTATCTGAAACATCAATAATGCGAGCTCTAAAAATATCTGAAATTCTCTTCATTTCGTCTCGATATTTATTTGTTGCTTTTACTTTAACAAGCATTAATTCTCTTTCAATGTGCTTACCATCATTTAGGTCTAAAACTCTAACTACATCAATTAATTTATTAAGCTGTTTTATTATTTGTTCAATTACTGGATCAGACCCACTTGTCACTATTGTCATTCTTGAAAGTGTGGGATCTTCTGTTGGAGCCACGGTTAATGACTCAATATTATATCCTCGAGCAGAGAAGAGACCAGAAACTCTTGAAAGAGCCCCAGATTCATTTTCCATTAACAATGAAATAATATGTCGCAATTATTGGTCGTCCCCAGCTAGAATCATTTCAGATAAACCTTTTCCATTTGGAACCATGGGGAATACGTTTTCAGACTGATCAGTAATAAAGTCCATAAAAACTAATCTTTCCTTAAGTTTTGGGCTAAAAGCTTCTTTTAATGCAGGTTCAATTTCAGAAGGTTTTTCTATTTTCATTCCAATATGACCATAAGATTCAGCAAGCTTAACAAAATCAGGAAGAGCATCCATGTAGGATTCTGCATATCTATTACCGTAAAAGAATTCTTGCCATTGCCTAACCATTCCCATGTAGCGATTGTTAAGATTTATAATTTTAACTGGTAAGTGAAATTGCTTGCATGTTGATAACTCTTGAATACACATTTGTATTGAAGCTTCACCAGTTACACATGCTACCTGTAGTTCTGGAAAGGCAAGTTGACATCCCATTGCATAAGGTAGACCAACACCCATGGTCCCAAGTCCTCCAGAATTAATCCATCTTCTCGGCTTGTCAAACGGATAGTATTGTGCGGCCCACATTTGATGTTGCCCAACATCAGATGTAACAAAAGCATCCCCTTTTGTAACTTTATGTAAGGTTTGTATTACTCTTTGAGGTTTAATAACCGATTCATCATCTTTAAATGCCATGCAATCTTTCTTGGACCACTCTTTTATTTGTTCCATCCATGACGTTATATTATTTTTATCGTGCTTTCCATTAAGCTCGTTGTACATTAAATACATGTCTTCAAGAACGCTTTTAACATGACCAACAATAGGAACATCTATTTTGACTCTTTTAGATATAGATGCTGGATCTATATCAACATGAATAATCTTTCTTGGCTTTGATAAGAAATGATCTGGATTACCTATAACACGATCATCAAATCTTGCTCCAACGGCAAATAAAACATCACAATCCTGCATTGCCATATTTGCCTCATAAGTGCCGTGCATACCAAGCATTCCTAAAAATTTTTCATCAGAAGCTGGAAAGCCGCCAAGACCCATGAGAGTGTTTGTAATTGGAAATCCCAAAGCATTAACAATTTTTTGTAATGCATCAGATGCATCACCAAGAACTACTCCTCCGCCAGAGTAAATCATGGGTTTCTTAGCATTTAATAGTAATTCTAAGGCTTTTTTAATTTGACCGTTATGCCCCTTTGAGACCGGAGTATATGAGCGAAGATTTATTTTGTCTGGATAAATAAATTCTGTTTTTTCAGCAGTTATATCTTTTGGGATATCTACCAAAACTGGACCTGGTCGACCAGATGATGCGAGATAAAAAGCTTTTTTCATTGTGCTAGCTATATTTTTTACGTCTTTAACGAGAAAATTATGTTTAACGCATGGACGAGTGATACCAACTGTGTCACATTCTTGAAATGCATCCTCCCCAATTGCATGGGTGGGAACTTGGCCGCTAATAATAA
>CALKDJ010000030.1 GCA_938084195.1 uncultured Methylophilaceae bacterium | reverse complement strand
AGAACAATGGACGGCTGGCCTTTATGTGCAGCTGCAGCAGCGTATGCTGCATAAACCTTGTGAGGATCGTGCCCTCCGCGATTAAGTCGCCAAATATCATCATCTGACATTGCGGATACCATTTCACGCAGTTCAGGATATTTACCAAAGAAATGTTCACGCGTATATGCCCCACCTTTTGCCTTACAATTTTGGTATTCACCGTCAACACATTCCTCCATTCGTCTTTTAAGGACACCATCTTTATCCATATTAAGTAAAGGATCCCAGTATGATCCCCAAATAACTTTAAGAACATTCCAACCTGAACCACGAAAGTTGGATTCAAGTTCTTGTATGATTTTTCCATTACCACGAACTGGACCATCTAGTCTTTGGAGGTTGCAGTTAATAACAAAAATAAGATTGTCTAGTTTTTCTCTCGCCGCCAAAGATATTGCACCCTGTGACTCCGGCTCATCCATTTCACCATCACCACAAAATACCCATACCTTTCGATCGGATGTGTCAGCAATACCTCTATCATGAAGGTACTTTAGGTAGCGTGCCTGGTAGATCCCCATGATTGGACCAAGACCCATAGAAACAGTGGGGAATTGCCAGAAATCAGGCATGAGCCATGGGTGAGGATAACTCGAGAGTCCATTTCCGTCTGATTCCATTCTAAAGTTATTTAATTGTTCTTCATTAATCCTTCCTTCTAGAAAAGCTCTTGCATAAATTCCGGGTGAGGAATGCCCTTGGAAATATACTAAGTCTCCACCAAAATTATCATTTGCAGCTCTAAAAAAATGATTAAACCCTACATCGTATAATGTCGCTGCAGATTGAAAGCTGGCAATGTGACCACCTATACCAGGTGATTTTTCATTTGCTCTAAGAACTGTCATAACAGCATTCCATCGAATAAGCGCCCTAATTCTTCTCTCCATATCCGGATTACCAGGGTGTCTTTGTTGTAAGTGTGTTGGAATGGTATTTACATAAGAAGTAGTAGCGTTATAGGGTAAGTTTGAGCCTGATCGTCGAGCCTGATCTATCATCATCTCGATTAAGAAATGAGCTCTTTCTGTGCCCTCAGCATCAATAACAGAACTTAGGGAATCCAGCCATTCTTGAGTTTCTTGATTATCAGTATCAGGAAAGAAATCCATTAAAACTTGCCTCTTTAAATTTAATTATGAAATTATTGATAGAAGACTATGTCCAAATAACATTATAATAGATAACCATCAATTTATTTGATCAAATGTGTAAAGTATAGATAATACTTATTTAAATACATTCAAAAAATTTTATGAAATAGGGCGAACAATTGAAAACTAAAATAGACATTATCAGTAAATTACCTAATGAGGCAATGTTAAAAAAATCTAAGCATCATCTAATTATTTTAGATCTGGAAACCTCGAAATTTCCCTTTGAAGCAGTATTAAAAAATAAACTGAAGCGTTTAGGTAAAAAAATTGATGACTTAACAAAGAACCCAATTACCTCAGAGCTGGATAACGGCTCAATTATAAGTTGGGTTGCATGTGATCATGATCTAAGCGTATTTAAGATACACACATTATTGCGAAAAAGTTTAGCAGTTTTAGTAAAAGAGAATCCAGCAGAAATATCAATTAGTTTTTTTGGAGCAGCGAATAATAATCAGTGGATAGAATCATCCACATATGTAGCTCTTGCTAACTCCCAATCATTGCCCGATCTAAAAAAATCAGCCAAAAAAACTATACTAAAAAGATTATGCTTAATGGGTATCTCGAAAAGAAGCCTATCCAAAACTATTGCAGCAGTAAATGGTAATGCATTAACAAGAAATTTAACGATTACTCCACCTAACCAACTCACTCCAACCTTGTACAAGTCTCGGATAAAAAAATTGGCTAAACAGCATAAGTGGGTTTATAAGGATTTCAGTATGGCCCAACTAAAAAAAATGGGTGCTGGTGCTTTTGTAGCCGTGGGACAGGGTTCAGAACCTCAAGATGCCGCGATTGTACACCTTAAATATTCCGGAAAGGGTGCGAAGAAGACAATTTCCTTGGTTGGTAAGGGAATCTGTTTTGATACGGGTGGACATAATCTAAAACCAGCTAAATATATGAGTGGAATGCATGAGGATATGAATGGATCTGCAGTTGCATTAGGGATTTTACAGGCAGCCTCAGAATCTAAGCTTCCAATAAATATCGATTGTTGGTTAGCCATAGCACAAAATCATATTGGCCCGAAAGCTTATAAACAAAATGATGTTGTATATGCGTTAAATGGTTTGAGTATTGAGATTGTTCATACGGACGCCGAAGGTCGTATGGTTTTAGCTGACACTCTAACGCTTGCCTCTAGGAAAAAACCTCATGCCATCATTGATTTTGCCACATTGACGGGTTGCATGCACGTTGCAATGGGTGACCGTTATAGTGGGGTGATCAGTAATAAACCTGAGCTTGCCTCTATGGCCGTTGGGGCAGGAGCAGCATCAGGAGAGCGGGTAGCCTCGTTTCCTTATGACGAGGATTACGAAGAAGATTTACGGAGTCAGATAGCTGATATTAAACAATGTACTTTAGAGGGTGGCCCAGATCATATTCATGCTGCAAGATTTTTAGGGAGGTTTGTTGAAAACGATACGCCATGGCTTCATGTTGATTTATCATCAAGTAATAGAAAAGGTGGCTTGGGAGCAATAAGCAGCGATGTCAATGGCTTCGGTGTAAATTTTGGCATTTCTATGCTGCAAAATTTTATTAATAAATCTTAACGTTTTCTTTGCATTAATTGAAGATCACTGATTATTTCTGTCGAGTGTATTGCAGGATTTACTGACTTATAAATTTTTTTAATCACTCCTTGCGGATCAACAATAAAGCTTCTTCTTTTAGAAAATTTTATAAAAAAAAGTTTATATAAAGCATAATATTTTCTTGATATTAATCCATCTTCATCTGATAACAGAGCAAAAGGAAGCTTGTGCTTCTTTTGAAACTTTCTATGCGATTCAACAGAATCAGTATTGATTCCAATAATTTGAGTATTTAAGGACTGAATTTCACTATAGTCATCTCTCAATAAACAAGCCTCTTTCGTACATCCTGGAGTATTATCTTTGGGATAAAAAAAGATCACCAGCCAACGTTCTTTGAAGCTCTCCAGTGACGTATTTTTATTATTTGAATCCTTCAGCAAAAAGTGAGGTGCCTTTTTATTTAATAAGCTATCAATCATTAGTAGTTAAATACCTCAAAGTCTTTTGCAAAAATCTTTTCTATTAGAATTTTTTCAGCAGTTGTTGGGGTATAGTCCTCACTGTTACTGGTAACAGTTTTTTCTGTTGGTATATCATGGATACCAATGCTGTTTAGGTGGGCGTCAATTTGTGCCCTCTCTTCAAATTTGAATATATTTTTTACAATCACTTGATTATTAATTGAGTAAACATAATCATGCTGATAATAATGATAGGGCGAAAAACTGCGATTTTCTTTGACACCATCACGAGCAATTTTTTCTGCAAAAATATTTAGGAAGTCGGAAAGGGTATTGTTTTTGACATCTTTGAAGTGGTGCATTTTACTATAAAGCCAAAAGGAAACTGCCCAATCATATGGATTTCGAACCACCGTAAAGCTGTTTATAGCATTCCAACCACTGGGACCAACAAAATCTTGCATGAAAAAGGCAGGATTATGCGGGGGCAGTAACATATGGGTTGTTCCTTCTATAACGCCCTTTCCTGGCATTACCCTTTTACCAAAGGGGATACCAAATTTATCTCCCAGCAAGACTTTTATGTGGGTGGATGATGTCCTGGGAACATCAATAAACCATAATTTTTCTTTTAAAAGAATATCATTAAGTTTTTTTTGGTCAGCACCAATAATCATACCAAGCTGGTTTAGATTATGGTTCATCCCTTTTTTTGAGTTGTTAACGGCTGTCTGAATATAATTCATAAGTTTAAAATTTATTGGTTTAGTTCTTGAAGAATTTTCTCGGCATTATTTTGGTTATGATTTCCAACAATTTGTTGAGAAAAAATAAGGCAAATTAAAAAATCAAGTACATTATAAAATAAACACAAAAAGGATATGAAAACTGTTTTTCCATAAATTTCATAATAAATATTAATTGGTAGATCTTGAATAAAAATAATATAGATTAGTGATAGGATCCAAAAAC
>CALKDJ010000029.1 GCA_938084195.1 uncultured Methylophilaceae bacterium | reverse complement strand
CATCTTGCCCTGCGTGACCAAAAGGAGTGTGCCCCAAATCATGTGCCAATGAGATAGTTTCGGCAAGATCTTCATGGGCCCCAAGAGTTCGGGCAATACTTCGTGCAATTTGTGAAACCTCAATGGAGTGCGTTAAGCGCGTCCTAAACATATCCCCCTCGTGATTCACAAAGACTTGTGTTTTGTATTCCAGTCGTCTAAAAGCTGAACAATGAATGATGCGATCGCGATCACGCTGATATTCATTTCTTAAAGAGGCGGGCTGTTCTTTATATAATCTACCGATTGATGTTGTTGGATTTGATGCATAAACAGATCTCATCTAACTAAATGTTTTTTGTTGTAATGTATGCAAAAAGGCTTTTTGCGAATAGTCGTGAGTAAGAATTGCTTTCCCAATACCTTTTTGGAGAACCAAATGAATTTGATTATTATGAGTTTTCTTGTCTGACTGCATAAGATCAATAAACTTTTCTTGTGATATGTTAGGTGGATCTACAGGCAATTTAGCAGATAACATAATATTTTTTATTCTAATGAAGTCAGCTTCGGTTAGCCACGATAGTTCCTTTGATAAAAATGCTGCCATAACCATCCCGCAAGCAACAGCTTCCCCGTGGAGCCAATTGCCATAACCCATTGCATTTTCAATAGCATGCCCAAAGGTGTGGCCTAAGTTGAGAGTAGCCCTTATTCCTTTTGATGATTCAAATTCATCTTGAGAGACGACATCTGCTTTGTTGATGCATGACCTAGAAATAGCCTCAATAAGAAACTCTGTTTTTTTACTCAACAAACTATTCATATTATGTTCAAGCCATTCAAAGAAAGGAAAGTCTCTAATAAGTCCATACTTTATGACCTCAGCAATGCCTGCACTAAGTTCTTTATCGGGGAGAGTATCTAAAACGTCTACATCAGCTATCACGCATTGAGGTTGGTAAAAAGCTCCGATCATATTTTTCCCAAGCGTGTGATTTATCCCAGTTTTACCCCCTACCGATGAATCAACTTGTGATAATAATGTTGTTGGAATTTGGATAAACTTTACACCGCGCATAAAGGTAGCTGCCGCATAACCTGTAATATCACCAATTACCCCTCCCCCAAGAGCAATTAACAAAATATCTCTATCACACTTATTTTGCAACAAGCTGTCATATATTTTATTCAATGTTTCTATATTCTTATATTGCTCTCCGTCAGGTAAGATGATTGGTATTATTTCTTTATCATTTCCTAAAGCAGAAATTACTGTATCTAAATAGAAAGGTGCTACCGTTGTATTTGAAACAATAGCAATCTTTTTTGTTTGGATATGTTTTTTAAAAATTGTATTATTATTTAATAAATTATTGCCTACATATATAGGGTAACTTCTTTGTCCTAAATCAATATTAATAGTTTTCATTTGTTCTCAAGTTTAGAATAATTTCTCTTGCAATTTCAGATGTACGTTTTTCTTTGGTCTGAACTATATAGTCAGCAATAGACTCGTACAATGATCCTCTTCGCTCTATTAGCTCCCTTAGTTTTGTTTCTTTGTCAACATTTTGTATGAGAGGACGATCTTTATCGTTAGCTAGTCTTTTTACCAATTCTTTAATCGTTGCATTAAGATAAATCACAACACTAGACTTTGTAAGCAGCTGACGATTAGTCTTTGATAAAATAATTCCTCCCCCAGTTGCAAGGACTATACTGTTCATTTTTATAATCTCAGAAAGGATTTTTGTTTCTCTCTTTCTAAATCCTGCTTCACCCTCATATTCAAAGATTAGAGGTACTTTAACACCAGTCTTTTCTTCTATTAATGCGTCGCTGTCAATAAATTTATAATTTAATTTTTTAGCAATTATTTTTCCAATGGTCGTTTTTCCAGAACCCATAAGTCCCACTAAAAATATATTATTTTCTTTTTTCATCAGTCTATTAATTCACTTTTATTTCATTCTAATTAAGCTTAATTGATATTTGAAGAATTATCTAAAAAAAATTACTAATACCACTATAATAAACTTTTAAGGCAAAAAAGAAATTTTCAATCCATGTTATTTAAATTTAAAAATTTTTTATTACTATTATTCCTTGCGGGAATGTCATTAGCTGCATTGATTTTTTTTATAATTGTTTTAGTTTATCCAACACTTCCGGATGTTAACCACTTAGAAAAATATAGGCCTAAACAACCCTTGCAAATATTCTCTCAAGAAGGGCTTCTCATAGCAGAATTTGGTGAAGAGAGGAGAGATCATACGCTTATAAAATATGTGCCTCAAAAGATGATAAATGCAATTTTAGCAATTGAAGATAGGCGATTCTTTGAACATCCAGGTATAGACATCATTGGAGTAATAAGAGCGGCACTAAAAAATATTTCTGGTCAAGGGCATGAGGGAGCAAGCACAATTACTATGCAAGTAGCCCGTAATTTTTTTCTATCATCTGAAAGAACATTTAAAAGGAAAATTAATGAAGTATTATTAGCAATCAAAATAGAAAGATCGTTAAAAAAAGAAGATATTCTTGAGTTATATATTAATCAAATATATTTAGGGCAAAGGTCTTTTGGCTTTTCTGCTGCAGCTCATACTTATTTTAATAAAAAACTTGATCAGCTTAATCTGGCAGAATCTGCTCTGTTAGCAGGCCTTCCTAAAGCTCCTAGCAGATATAACCCTCTAATAAATCCAGATTTAGCTATCCAAAGGCAGCATGCTGTTTTAAAAAGTATGGTAAGGCATGGTTATATAGACAATGCAACTTATATACTCGCTCTTGAAGAACCAATTAATTTAAGAGACTCTGTAAGCAAGAGAGAACTAAAAGCTGATTATGTGGCTGAAATGGTTCGTCAAGAACTTTATAAGGAATTTGGTGATGGAATTTACACAAGTGGTTTAAAAGTATTCACAACTATTAAAAAGAAGAATCAGTTAAACGCAAATAGGTCGGTGCAAAATAACTTTATTAATTATATGATTCGAAATGGTCTTAATCCCCCTGAAAGTTTTATTAATCTCGAAGATAAAAATTATTTAACTATCAAAGAAAGAGACAAAAATATTCTTCAACAATTAAGATTAATTCCAACTTACGGAGAATTTATACCGGGAATTATTTTAAATGCTCAGCCTCTCAAATTAACTGCTTTGTTAAAAAATGGGAAAAAAATTAATATATATAAAAGAGGATTAAAGCTTCTCCAAAAAGATTTTAAAATTGAAGAAGAAGGGGAGCGGTTAATAAAACCTGGAGTTATAATGCGCTTCGTAAAAAACAGAGGGATATGGCATGTTACTCAACTTCCTGAGGTGGAGAGTTCTCTTGTATCCATGGATCCACAAACAGGGGCAATTCTTGCCTTGGTTGGGGGTTTTGATTTCTATAGAAATAAGTTTAATAATGTTACGCAAGCTCAAAGGCAGCCTGGTTCAATTTTTAAACCTTTTATTTATTCAGCTGCTTTAGAAAAAGGTATAAATGCAGCTACCTTAGTAAATGATGGCTATCTATATATAACTGCTAAAGAACTTAATTCAAATGAAAATTGGGAACCACAAAACTATAATGAAAAATTTGCAGGGCCAATAAGGCTAAGACAGGGACTTGCAAAATCAAAAAATCTTGTTGCAATAAGAGTTTTAAAACATATTGGGCCAGACTATGCACAAGATTATATTTCTCGTTTTGGTTTTGACTCAAAAAAACATCCGCCTTATTTGTCAATGGCACTTGGGGTAGGAGAAGTTACTGCGATGGAAATGGTTACAGCATATAGTGTTTTTGCAAATGGAGGCTATCTCAAGAAACCATATTTTATTGAGAAAATCATTGATACAAAAGGTAGAAAAGTTAAGTTAAGTGCTGAATTAATGAATGCTGAAGTTCCAAGAATTATTGACCCCAGAAATGCATTTATTATGACTGATATGCTAAAAGAAGTAATCAATTCTGGAACGGCCAAAAGAGCAAAAAGATTAAAGCGTTCTGATATTGCTGGAAAAACAGGTACCACCAACAATCTAATAGATGCGTGGTTTGCGGGTTATAATCCAGATATAGTAACAGTAACCTGGATGGGGTACCCTCAGCCCAAACCCCTAGGTAAAAAGGAAACAGGCTCAAGAGCAGCTCTTCCTATTTGGATTGACTATATGGAATCTATCCTAAATGACTACCCTATAAAAATGCTTGTGGAACCAGAGGGAATATTACCACTTAAAGTAAAAAAACATGAAGGCACATTAGCAACCCAAGATGACGATGGAATATATGAATATTTTTACGATGAATTCCTTCCACAAAATAATGCATATTTCATGATTAATTAGTAGCTCTGAAATGACTAAAGATTACGCTAAAACTATTCGATTATCGATTGCGGCCAAAGCTGCTGAGATTATTATGGAAGAAGGTATTGATGATTATCAATACTCAAAAAAGAAAGCAGTGAAATATCTCGATCTTGGTTCTTTAGATAATTTACCTTCAAATGATGAGATAGATAATGCTCTTATAGAATATGGGTTAATCTTTCAAAATGAAATTGACATAAGCACTATTTCAAAACTCAAGGAGGAAGCGCTAAAGATAATGGGATTATTTTCTGAATTTAACCCTTTCTTCCTGAGCCAAATCACTGAGGGTTTGGTTCCAAAATATCCAACTATAAACATTAATTTGTTCACAGAAAATATGAAAGAAATAGAATATGTTTTGTTAAATAATAATATTAATTTTGAAATAAAAGACTTTAATATATTTGAGAGGAAAACTAAAAAACAATCTCAACGCAAAATACCAGTCATTTCAATTAAAAATAGTTTCTTTCCAACGAAGTTAAAAGTGTATGAAGAATATGACCTAAAGTGTAGCAAAAAAAATTTACTCAATACACGAGGTCTTAATTTTAATCAATTAAAAGAATTTAATCCAAATACTGTTTCTGTAAAAGCCTAGCGACATCAAGTGCAAAATAAGTCAAAATAGCATCAGCACCAGCTCGTTTAAATGCAACAAGTGATTCTATAACTATCTTCTCTTCTTCCAACCAATTATTTTGACATGCTGCCTTTATCATAGAATATTC
>CALKDJ010000028.1 GCA_938084195.1 uncultured Methylophilaceae bacterium | reverse complement strand
TTAACATTGCCAACCTTTCAACACCGAGACCAAATGCAAATCCTTGGAAGTCATTTTTATTGATATTGGTATGTTTAAGTACATTTGGATGGACCATGCCACAACCTCCAATTTCTAACCATCCACCATTCCAGCTCATATCAATTTCTGCTGACGGCTCTGTGAAAGGGAAAAAAGATGGTCTAAATCTAATACTCAATGAGCTGTCTTCGAAGAATTGCTGAAGGAAATCTTGTACCACCCCTTTTAAATTTGCAAAATTTATATTTTCATCAATCCATAAACCTTCTACTTGATGAAACATTGGCGAGTGAGTAGCGTCTGAATCAACCCGATAGACCCGTCCTGGTGAAATAATTCTTAAAGGTGGTTTATTTTCTTTCATATATCGAACTTGCACTGGCGATGTATGCGTTCTTAAAACATAATTTTTATTGATATAAAAAGTGTCGTGCATTGCTCTTGCAGGATGTGACTCTGGAATATTTAATGCAGTAAAATTGTGGTAATCGTCCTCAATTTCAGGACCTCTAGCTAAATCAAAACCTACAGAATGAAAAATTCGCTCAATACGTCTCATAGAAAGAGTTATTGGATGTAAGCTTCCTGAATTACCCTTGATACCAGGCAATGATACATCGATAGATTCATCACTTAATTGTTTAGTTAATATCTGCTTTTGGATAGATTCTTTGCAGTGGTTTAAAGCTAATTCAATGCCTTGTTTTACCTCATTAATTAGAGCACCTATCTTTGGCTTTTCCTCTTTAGACAGCTTTGATAGACCTTTCATCGCCTCAGTTATAGGTCCGGCTTTGCCTAAATATTTAGATTTTGCATTATCTAGCTCAGTTAAAGACTTGCAGGCCGCAAAATCTCTCTTTGCATCAGTAATTAATTTTTTTAAATCTTCCATAATCCTATTCTAATAAAAAAGGAGGCCTTTAGCCTCCTTTTTTTCAACAATATTTATTCATTATGCATTTTTGAGGTTATTCTTTGCCAGATCCACAAATTTCTCAAAAGCTGGCTTGTCAAAAACAGCTAAGTCAGCGAGAACCTTTCGGTCTACCTCAACAGATCCTTTCTTTAAGCCATTCATAAATTTACTATAGGTTAGTCCGAACTCTCTTGCACCTGCATTGATGCGTGCAATCCATAAAACTCTAAATACACGTTTTTTTTGTCTTCTATCACGGTAGGCATATTGCCCAGCCTTCATTACTGCTTGCTTAGCGATTCTGTATACATTCTTTCTTCGACCACGAAAGCCCTTCGCAGCTACTAATACTTTTTTATGTTTTGCTCTAGCGGTTACTCCGCGTTTAACTCTAGGCATCTTTTACTCCTTATTGTGTTGGCATCATCGAGCGAACTCTTTTTGCATCGGACGATGAAATAATTTCTGTACCACGAAGATTTCTTTTTTGCTTAGTGGTCTTCTTAGTTAGAATATGACGAAGATGAGAGTGTGTACGCTTAATTGCACCACTTCCTAAGAATTTAAAGCGTTTTTTAGCACCACTTTTAGTTTTCATTTTTGGCATTTTTTTCTCCTAATAATATTTTGAATGCATCGGCATGCCTGTATGGCCTTATCACTCTAGTTATTTATTCTACTTCTTCTTTTTTTTCCTCTTGCATTTCCTTTTGAGCAGTTGGTTTTACTTTTTTCTTTGGCTTTTTATTTGGTGACAAAACCATTACCATTTGACGACCTTCCATCTTTGGAAACTGCTCTACTACTCCGTGTTCCTCAAGATCAGCCTCTACTCTCTTTAATAAAGCTATTCCTAACTCTTGATGGGCAATTTCTCTTCCTCTAAACCTTAGAGTTACTTTGGTTTTATCCCCATCACCCAAGAAACGTATTAAATTTCTAAGCTTAACATTGTAATCGTTTTCATCAGTTCCAGGCCTAAATTTGACCTCTTTAACTTGCACATTTTTTTGCTTTGTCTTAGCTTCATGCAACTTTTTACTCTGTGCGTATTTAAACTTTCCATAATCCATCAATCTACATACGGGTGGATTTGCTTTTGGTGCAATTTCTACTAAGTCGGTTTCTAATTCATCAGCTTGAGATATTGCTTCTGATAAAGATACAATTCCAAGAGGTTCTGCATCCATACCGACCAAACGAATTTCTTGTGCTGTTATATCACTGTTAATTCGTACATTTTTATCTAAAGCTATAGTTATCCCCTGTTCATAAAATATTTAAGCCGCGCGTTAAATCTTATTATCAATATCTTTTTTGAGCTTATCTAAAAAGCTATCAAAAGACATTGATCCAAGATCATCTCCATTGTGTGCACGCACAGTAACTTGCTGTTCTTGCACCTCACGATCACCTATTACAACCAGATATGGAATACGCTGAATGCTGTGTTCGCGTATTTTATAGGTAATCTTCTCATTTCTCAAGTCTGATTCGCATCTTACGCCGTTTTCCTCAAATCTTGACTTTAGTTTCTCAGTGTAAGGTTTGTGTGCATCGGCTATATTTAGCAAAATAACTTGTATTGGAGCAAGCCAAAGAGGCATTAGTCCTGCATAATGTTCAATTAGAATGCCGATAAAACGCTCCATCGAACCCACTATGACCCTATGAAGCATGACAGGATGTTTTTTGCTATTATCCTCGTCGATATATTCTGCACCAAGTCTTTTTGGAAGGTTAAAATCTAATTGAATAGTTCCACATTGCCATATACGTCCCAAGCTATCTTTTAAAATATATTCAATTTTTGGTCCATAAAATGCTCCCTCTCCTGGCTGAATTTTATATTCTTGGTCCACCTCTTTTAGTGCACTTCCAAGCGCCTCCTCTGACTTATCCCATATTTCGTCTGAGCCAATTCTTTTTTCTGGTCTCGTAGATAGGACTACTTCAACATCTTTGAAGCCAAAATCTTGATAAGCTTTGTAAAGCATGTCGTTAAATGACTTAACTTCATCCTTAACTTGAGCTTCGGTACAGAATATATGCGCATCATCCTGAGTAAAGCCTCTAACCCTCATTAGTCCGTGAAGTGCGCCTGAAGGTTCATTTCTATGGCATGACCCAAGCTCAGCTAGCCTTAAAGGTAAGTCTCTATAGCTATGTAGTGTTTTTTTAAATACCTCGACATGACCAGGGCAATTCATTGGCTTAACTGCGTAAACTCTATTCTCAGAGGCTGTAGTAAACATATGATCTTGATAATTTTCCCAATGGCCAGATTTTTCCCAAAGAGTCTTATCGAGTACGGTTGGAGTTCTGATTTCTTTATACCCATAATCCTTAAACATTTGTCTTATATATCCCTCCACAACGAGCCATAAAGCCCATCCTTTAGCATGCCAAAATACCATTCCTGGAGCATTATCTTGAATATGAAATAAATCAAGTTGCTTTCCAAGCTTCCTATGATCTCTTTTTTCTGCCTCTTCTAGACGATACAGATATTCTTTTAATTCATCCTTAGTTGCCCATGCAGTCCCATAAATACGTTGTAGCATTTCGTTATTTGAATCCCCGCGCCAATATGCTCCTGCTACCTTCATAAGCTTAAAAACTTTTAACTTTCCGGTTGATGGAACATGAGGTCCTTTGCACAAATCTATAAAATCACCCTCTTTATATAGGGATACTTCTTCTGCATCTGGTATGGATTCAATAATTTCTGATTTATACTCTTCTTTAATGCCCTTAAAGTGCTTAATTGCCTCTTTTCGGTCCATAACAATTCTTTCAACGGTATAATCTTTTTTTGCAAGTTCAGCCATTTTTTTTTCGATTGTTGACAAATCTTCTGGGGTAAATGGACGTTTATATGAAAAATCATAGTAAAAACCATTATCTATAACAGGGCCGATGGTTACTTGGGCATCAGGAAAGAGCTCCTTTACTGCATAAGCCAATAGATGTGCTGTTGAATGTCTTATAACATCAATACCCTCTTGATCTCTAGCTGTAATAATACTGAGGTTACTATCAGATGAAATCTCATAAGATAGGTCAACTAATTGGTCCCCTACTTTACCCGCTAAGGCAGCCCGAGCTAATCCCTCACCAATATCAAGTGCTACATCAGCTACAGTAATATTTTTACTGTAGGATCTTATTGACCCATCAGGAAGTCGAATTTCTGGCATATTAAATATCTATCAATTTGTATAAAATTATTATAGCAATATAAGTCTCTAAACTCTCAATTGGTAGGCGCGATTGGATTCGAACCAACGACCCCCACAATGTCAATGTGGTGCTCTAACCAACTGAGCTACGCGCCTATATTACCTTGCAACGCGCCATTTTATATTACTGAACAACATCAATCAATGACGCAATTAAATCTTTTACTTATTTAAATTTTCGATAATGAAATTGTATCCATCTTCATAAGTTGGGAAGTTAAAAATAAATTCTGTTTTCGGTATTATTAAAGATTTCAATTGCTTACCAGCATATGTGTCATTGGGCTCAAAATGCATTACTTTTAATCCCATCAATCCTCGAATATGGTTGAGTACATCATACAATAGTGCTGGTGAATTATCTGTTACAAGATATAAAGGTTCTATGGCAATATTTTTTTGTAACTGATTCAAAAGGAACGTAATAAAATTCACCGCATCTTGATCATAAATACGATTTGTCCAACGATTTTCTTCAGGCCAAGATAAATGATTTTGTGCCATTTTTATAAGATGAGTCCTATGCTCTCCGTATATACCTGAAAGTCTTAAAATGCTTGCCGATATATCTGACTTAAGTAGAGCTAACTCTCCCTCATACAAAGCCTCTCCACCAAAATCATTGGGTTCAGGAGGAGTTTTCTCAGTCATTATATTCTGGTTATTTTGCCCATACACTCGTGTGCTTGAGATAAAAAATAAATGATTAAATTTAGGACAATTCTCTTTTATAGATTTAATACTCATTTTTAGTCCGTCAAAGTAGGCTTTTTGATAGCTCGAAGGCGATTGATCATCAGCAGCAATAGAATAAATCACATACTCTGGATTAATTTTGGTTAAGGTTTCATCGAATGCTGGGTCAAATATATTAAGACAAATTATCTTAAAGTCATGAAAGTTCGAAATTGCATTACGCTTAATACCTATTACATTAAATTGTTGCTTTAGATCGGAACCAATTTGAATGCCTAGCTTTCCACAACCAATTATTAGTAATGTAGGGTTTACTTCCAAACGACTTTATATATAAAACCAGGGGATGATAAAACTATAAATAGAAAGAATGTGACAACATAAAATTCCCAGCCTTGTGGATGAACATTTCCAATTGCCTGTTTTTCAAGAAAAATAACAAAAAAACCAACAATAAAATAATTAACAACAATTTCCAACAAAACTAATGCTATAGGCTTAGTTTTATTTAAGGGGAAAAAAATAAATAAATTTCTTGAAAACCAGGGTATGTTTGACAAAAAAAGTGCTATTAAAATTATTAAAAAAATCATCTCAATATATTAGTAGGTTATTTTTAAAAAATCAAAAAAATTGATAGTTGAATAAAATGTGTAATGACATTAAGCTATAAAGAATAATAAATAAAAAAATTAAAAATTATGAAAAAAACAAAAAGACCGACAAGGACATTATTCGACATAATCAAAACCAAGGATATTAGCGAACTTATAACTGTTGACGCTAATAGTCCTGTTATGGAAGCACTCATGATTATGGCTAAATTTAAAATTGGTGCCTTAATAGTTATGCACAAGGATAAAATGGCCGGAATCATTTCAGAAAGAGACTATGCTCGAGAAATGATTTTAGAAGGAAGATCTTCCAGAGACACCTTGGTAAAAGAAATTATGACTAAAAAAGTGATAACTCTTTCTGCAAAAGATAATTTTGAGAAAGGTTTAGACATTATGACTAAAAATAGGATAAGACATATGCCAATCATAGATGGGAAAAAATTAATCGGCATGGTCTCTCAAGGTGATTTAGTCAAAGAAATGATTGCTTATCAAAAAGATTTAATTGCAGAGCTAGAAGTCTTTGTATATGAAAGAGCGTGGTAAATAATTCTTTACTAGCCGCCAAAATCATCGAGCATAATATCTTCTCTATCAACACCTAGATCAATTAACATATCAATTACTGATTGATTCATAATTGGGGGGCCACATAGATAATATTCACAATCCTCAGGCGCAGGATGATCTTTTAAATATTGCTCAAAAAGGATGTTGTGAATAAATCCTTTGTGCCCTTTCCATTTATCCTCTGGAGGGGAATCAGATAAAGCAACATGCCAAGAAAAGTTCTCATTATCTTTATCTAATTTATTAAAATCATCGACATAAAACATTTCTTTTTTCGATCTCGCTCCATACCAGAATGTTGCTTTTCGGTCAGATTTTATCCTCCTAAACTGATCAAAGACAAGACTTCTCATTGGTGCCATACCAGCACCTCCACCCACAAAAATCATTTCTTTTTTGGTATCTCGCGCAAAGAACTCTCCAAATGGTCCTGAAATTGTGACCTTATCGCCTTTTTTTAAATTAAATATATAAGAGGACATTTTTCCTGCAGGTATACCTGAAGATCCAGGCGGTGGGGTTGCGATACGAACATTAAGCATTACAATACCCTTCTCTTCGGGATAATTAGCCATTGAGTATGCTCTTTCAATTGATTCATTTACCTCTGAGGATACATCCCAAATTTTAAATCTATCCCAATCCTCATGATACTCTTTTGCAATATCAAAATCCTTATAAGAAAGTTTGTATGCAGGTGCCTCAATCTGAATATAGCCACCCGCCTTAAAATTAACCTCCTCACCTTTTGGAAGTTCTAAAATGAGCTCCTTGATAAAGGTAGCTACATTATCATTACTGCGCACATTACATTCCCACTTTTTAACTCCAAATACTTCCTCAGGAACTTCAATTTCCATATCTTGTTTCACTGCAACTTGACAAGAGAGTCTGGATCCACAAGATGCATCTTTTTTATTAATCAGACCTTCCTCTGTAGGTAAAATTGATCCTCCTCCTGAATGAATCTTAACTTTGCATTGCGCACAAGTTCCGCTTCCACCACATGCTGACGGAACAAATAACTTTTCTGCAGCTAAGGCCTGAAGTAACTTTCCACCAGCAGGCACTTTTATATTTTTTTCTCCATTTATATTAATGCTTACCTCGCCGGAAGAGACAAATTTACTTCTTGCGAAAATAATTATTGTCACAAGCGACAATACAATTAAAGTAAAAAGCGTAATTCCTAGAAAAAAAGTATCCATTTTTTATTCCTTATAATTTCACACCAGAAAAACTCATGAATGCCATCGACATAAGACCAGCAGTAATAAACGTTATACCAAGACCCTGAAGACCCTCGGGAATATCACTATATTTTAGTTTTTCTCTAACACCAGCCATAGCTGTAATTGCTAAAGCCCACCCAAAACCAGAAGATATACCATAAGTTAATGATTCAGAAAAATTATAGTCTCTTTCAACCATAAATAAAGAACCACCTAAAATTGCACAATTGACGGTTATTAGAGGAAGAAATATTCCAAGAGCATTGTATAAAGGAGGAAAATATTTATCCAGAACCATCTCTAATATTTGAACCAATGCAGCAATTACGCCTATGTATGAAATTAAACCTAAGAAGGTTAAATCAACCTCTGAAAAACCAGCCCAACCCAAAGCACCAGGTTTGAGTAAATAAGTAAGAATAAGATTGTTAGCTGGCACTGTAATTGCTTGAACAATCATTACCGAAATACCTAACCCAATTGCAGTAGTTATCTTTTTTGATACTGCAATAAAAGTACACATTCCAAGGAAAAATGAAAGTGCAAGATTTTCAACGAAAATAGCTTTAACTGCCAAAGATATGAGATTTTCCATTAATGGTCCTCGACAGTTTGGATTTTAAATTCTGGACTCTCAACTTGTGATTTTTTCCATGAACGAAGCCCCCATATTAAAAAACCAATTATGAAAAAAGCAGATGGAGGTAAAAGAAGCAATCCGTTCGGAACATACCAGCCACCCTCACTTAATGGTTGCAGTATTACAACTCCAAATAATGAACCTGCACCAAATAACTCTCTAAAAAAACCAACGCACATCAGCAATAGTCCATAACCTAATCCATTACCAACTCCATCAAAGAACGAATCGACAGGTGAATTATTCATAGCAAAAGCTTCAGCCCTTCCCATAACAATGCAATTTGTAATAATTAAACCAACAAAAACAGAAAGTGTTTTTGAAATCTCATATGCATAAGCCTTTAAAATTTGATCAACGACAATAACTAAAGAGGCGATAATTGTCATCTGTACAATAATCCTAATGGAGTTAGGGATATGGTTACGTAAGATAGAAATAAATAATGATGAGAAGGCAGTTACCGCTATAACTGCTAAAGCCATCACCAAAGAAACCTTTAAGGACGAGGTAACAGCTAAGGCTGAACAAATACCTAACACTTGTAATGCTATAGGATTATTGTCCACTAAAGGATCTACAAGCAGTTTTTTTCTAGTCTGAGACATTATGTTGTTCCATTTTTAAAGTTTACAAGAAATTTATTGAATCCTGACTCGCCTAACCAAAATCTTACTAAATTATGAACACCATTTGAAGTTAATGTTGCTCCTGCTAATGCGTCTATATGATGTTGTGAATCACCAGGTATCTTCGCAACTTGAATCATTATTTCTCCGTCTTGATTGTTTACTTTTTTCCCAGACCACTGCGCTCTCCATTTTGGATTATCTACCTCACCACCAAGTCCAGGAGTCTCAGCATGTTGATAAAATTGTAAACCATAAATTTCGTTACCGTCTTCTTCCAGAGCTACAAATCCATATAGTGTTGACCAAAGGCCATAACCATGAATTGGTAAAATAATTTTATCTACACTTTCATCCTTGTTTTTTAGTAGGTATACCGTCGCATAATTAGTCCTTCTTCCTATTGAAGCTGGATCATCAATAAGAGCTTCACTAAGCATGGGATCGTTAGCAGCGCTGAAGTCATCAAATTCTTGTGGATTAAATTTATCTGAATATAACCCTTCATTTATATCCACAATCATTGGTTCGAAGGATGCAAAAGATTGCTCAATATTTATTCCTTCATAATAAAGCCCGGCAACTTGCAGAATATTTTTTTGTTTATCACGCACCTTATTTGCTAACTGAAAAGATTTAAGATTAACGGCTGCGAAGGAAACTACCATAGAACAAAATAAGCAAAGCACAACAGCAACTAAAACAGTTTTGGGTATGCTATCAATAGGAAGATTTTTAAAGCTTTTAAAAATACCTTCTTTTTTTTGTTCAGACATTTTGCATAATCCTTCGTCTTTTAATGTTTGCCTGCACCACGAAATGATCAATTAAGGGGGAAAAGACATTACCGAAAAGTATGGCAAGCATCATACCCTCTGGAAAAGCAGGGTTAATAACACGAATCATTACCACCATAAAACCAATTAAGGCACCATATATATATCGGCCTAAATTTGTATGACTTGCAGAAACGGGTTCTGTAACCATAAAGACTAGACCAAAAGCATAACTTCCAATTACAAAATGCCAATACCAAGGCATACTAAACATTGGGTTTGTGTCACTCCCTATCCAATTAAGAAATGATGAAAAAACTATCATTCCAGCTAAGCAACCAATAATTAAACGGTAGTTAGCAATTCGAGTTACAAGAAGAAAGGCTAGGCCAATTAAACATGCCAAGGTTGACGTCTCGCCCAATGAACCTTGGATGGTCCCAAGAAATGCATCAGACCATGTTATTCCATAACTTATTAATGACTGATAACCCTCAGCAGCAGATATACTTAAGGATGTTGCTGATGTAACTCCATCGACAGGAACCCAAACTGAGTCCCCTGACATATAAGCAGGATATGCAAAATATAAAAATGCTCTTCCTGTTAAAGCGGGGTTTAAGAAATTCTTTCCTGTACCCCCAAAAACCTCTTTACCCACAATAACCCCAAAGATTATTCCCAAAGCAACCATCCATAATGGGGTTGTTGCTGGCAAGGTCAGGGTATAAAGCATTGATGATACTAAAAATCCTTCATTGACTTCATGTCCCCTTTTGGTAGCAAAAAAAACTTCGCATACCCCACCTGCAACTAAAGTTGTTATGTATATGGGGAAAAAATATAAAGCGCCATGGGCCATATTTGCAAAAATACTATTTGGATTAAATGGAATACCAAA
>CALKDJ010000027.1 GCA_938084195.1 uncultured Methylophilaceae bacterium | reverse complement strand
ATTTTGTATATAGCTTGGCCCATAATGATAAATTTGTGCAATATTAAGTTGAGCCTCTGCAAGTCCTTGCTTTGCTGCTAAAAGATAATTCTCAATTGATCTATCCAAATCATAATTACTACCCTCACCCTTAAAAAGAAGTTTAGCCAAATTAAACTGCGCTTCTTTCATGTTATGCTCTGCTGCTTTTTCATACCATCGAAAAGCTTCAAACATGTTTTTTTCTGTTCCCAGCCCATAATGATTCATCTGTGCTAGATTAAACTGCGCTTCTACGACACCCTCTACAGTTTTTATGCAACTATTTCTATCTAAAATAGTTTGATTATTAGCCGATTTAGTAAACCAACTAAATGCTTTAGATAAATCTTTTTGTATACCAATACCATAACGATTCATAAGACCTAAATTAAATTGAGCTTCTGGATTATTTGCATTAGCCGCATTTTCATAATATTTATATGCTGCTTGTAAATCTTTAACTTTGCCCTGGCCATAATGATTCATTAAGCCTAATCTAAAATCTGCTTGTGATACACCAGATTCAGATGCTTTTGTAAATAAAGCTAGTGCGCGAGTATAGTCTTTTGTTAAAAAATTTCCCTTATAATGATTTTCAGCAAAAAGATATTGTGCTTTTGCAACTTCTTGCTTGCTTGGGCTTATGCCAAAACCTTTGAATTGTCCCTCCTTGTACCAAGTTTGCCAAAAAGATTTATCCTCACAACTATTAACAGCTTGGCTAAATGAGGAAATACATAATAATTGACTTAATATTGCTGCTATTTTTTTTATATGCATTTTAAATTTCCTTAAAAAAAATGGGTTCATCTAAAAGACGTACCCATTTTTAAAATGTAAGGAAATACTACAATTAATTGATTAGTTTTTTTTCTTTTAAATATTCAATATTAAATTTAGCCTGATTATTTTCAAGTGCTTCAGCTTTTTTATAGTATTCATATGCCTTTTGAAAATTCTGTTTAACCGATATTCCTTTTTCATACATTAATCCCAAATTAAATAGGGCATCCGCATCATTTTGCTCTGCTAGAACTAAACAATCTTTTAAATTTAACTTTTCTAATCCACCATGCCCGCATTGAGTATTGACTATTTGAATCGGATCATCAAATCTTTCAGGTGAAAAAATTTTTAAATAAGGCCAGAATGCAGTGAATGTTCCAAATTTATCTGTTATGTAAGATAAAGGTTTTTCACTTTCATATTCTGGATTATCTATTTCAATTTGGCTTTCTGTTGGAATAGGCTTATCAAATCGAATTAATTCATTTGCAGCCCAAACAATTGTGGCACCAAATACTAGGGCCCCTAACCATTTTAAAAATCTATTATTAATGGATTCTTTTTTATTTTTCAAAATACCTTTTTCAATCAAAGCATTTTTAAACTTTAATAAATCACGATCATAAGATATATTTAAATGACGCTCTTCTTCGGCCATAGTGTTCAAGATAACAGCCCTTACTAATTTTGCATGCAATCGCCATTTTTTATTCGCATTAATAACCACATCGCCTCTTATAAAAGCCAACCATTCTTCATTTAATTTTTTTTCATTATTTATACTCATTTAATTTCCTTACAATGCCCTATAAAAGTATCTATAATTTTTCTACATTGGCTTATAAATTCCTTAGTTGCACCTGGTGTTGGTTTATCAATAAGTTGTGCTATTTCAGCGTGCGTATATCCTTGCGCAAATAATTCCAATGCGTAATGCCTAATAGGGTACTCCTCTTTAAATCTTTCAGTACCTTTTTGTATGCAAACTCTCTGATCTACATTGTCAACATTAATATTCTTTTGTTGTTTAATTTCAATATCAAATTTATCTGTATTAAACTCTATTTTTTCTCTATTCATTTTTCTTAGATAATCCAAAGCTTTTCGATCTGCAACAATCCAACACCAACCCACAAAAGCTTTAGGCTCTTTAACAGTGTGAGCTTTTTCCATAATTGTTATTAGAGATTCATGTGTTAAGTCTTGAGCACTTTCCTCATTCAATTTAAACTTTTTAATATAATGACCTATCATTTTGTTACGAAGAGATTCAAATAAAATTTGATAACCTCGATTTAATTGATTATCGTCGTTTGATACCAATAGAGCATGAAGCTCTTCAAATTTTTTTGATTCCATCTATTCCCCCTGCTTAAATAGACGAACATAATGAATTGTGGTCAGGCTTTGTTTAAAAAGTTTTATTTTTTTGAATAATTTTTCAAAATTATGCTCCTGACAATTGGGAAAATAAAGCGTCTTTATGGATGTAATAGTAATTCCTCCTAAAAGTCTATTACCGTCGGGCTCGAACGTTATCGGGCCTTTTTTTAAATAATAATGATTCGTGTTTACACATTGTATTTTAATAATAGGTATTATTCTAATGAGAATTTAGTTTAATAACTTGAATTGAAATAAAATTATGCAAGAAGAACAAATTATTTATTTTATAAAAAATTTTTACAGCAAATTGTTAGAAATTTTTATCACTTATACTGCAGAAGTTGTATTTGGTGTCCTAGCGCTATCAATAGGAGTTGTTATTATTTCTATAATTTATGTTTTAATTTACAACGAAGATAGTAAACCTAGCGTACGTAAAAGAAACCCAAAAAAAACAAAGAAAGCAACTAAAATCAAATACAGTAAGGATTTCTTAAGGCGAGTTGACGGAGTTGATTTAAATTTAAAATAAAGTTATTCGGCTTCAGATTTATTCTAGTGATTTCACTAGATCCTCAACTACTTTTTTCGCATCCCCAAATAGCATCATCGTTTTATCTAAATAAAATAATTCATTATCAAGGCCAGCATAGCCTGGTGCCATTGATCTTTTATTGACTATAATCATCTTTGCTTTTTGAGCCTCAAGAATTGGCATTCCATATATCGCACTTCCAGGGGTTTTAGCAGCAGGATTAACTACATCATTTGCACCAATAACCAAAACAACATCAGTTTGCCCAAACTCACTGTTAATGTCCTCCATTTCAGCTACCTGCTCATAAGGAACGTCTGCTTCTGCCAACAAAACATTCATATGTCCTGGCATTCTTCCTGCTACTGGATGAATAGCATATTTTACACTTACACCCTTTTCAATCAGGGTAGATGTTAACTCCTGTAATGCATGCTGAGCCCTTGCTACAGCAAGTCCATATCCAGGAACGATGATAATACTTTCTGCATTTGACATTAAATATGAAACATCGTCCACTGAACCAGATTTGTATGATTTCTCTTCTCCATCTCCTCCATCCGCCAGTGTTTCGGAACCAAAACCACCTAACATAACGGATATTATTGAACGGTTCATAGCCTTACACATAATATAAGAAAGGATTGCACCGGAAGATCCTACACAAGCTCCCGCAATTATTAAAACTGAATTATTTAAAGTAAATCCTATACCTGCTGCTGCCCAGCCTGAGTAACTATTCAACATTGAAACTACAACCGGCATATCAGCACCACCAATTGGTATAATTAATGTCACTCCCAAAATCAAAGCTATAGCCACCATCAACATAAACGCGTTAATAGACTCAGTTTGAAAAAATACTACTCCCCAAATAACCATCAAAATAGCTAGTATTAAATTTAGCCAATGTTGAAACTTAAAAGTAATAGCACTCGCTCCGAATTTTCCGGATAATTTTCCAAAAGCAACTACAGATGCTGAAAAAGTAATGGCTCCTATAAATGCCCCCAAAAATAATTCAAAGCGTTGAACCGTTGAATGTGATTCTGCAGCATTCAACACTGCAGCTAATGCAATTAAAACTGCAGCTAACCCTACAAAAGAGTGCATAAGAGCAACTAACTCCGGCATTTTGGTCATCTGTACTTTTTTGGCAGCAAAAATTCCAATGGAAGCACCCAATATAATTGGAATAGCTATAAGCATCGGTATTAAATTTTGTCCAACCGTTAAAGTAGTAATTATTGCGAGGCCCATGCCAACGATTCCAAACATATTCCCATTTCTCGCTGTATGTGGTGAGGATAAACCCCTCAATGCTAGAATAAAAAAGATTGCTGCCACAAGATACAAAAGCATTGCCATAGATTGATTAGTCATTGTTAGTAACATCCTTTTTATTTTTTACTTCCTTCTTCTTAAACATTTCAAGCATTCTTTGAGTGACAAAAAAACCACCAAATATATTTATTGAAGCAAAGAAAATTGCAAATGCACCCAAAATACTGGTCAATGTAAAAGTATCGCCTCCAATTTCTACAACCTGAAGTATTGCACCAACAATAACGATGCCTGAAATAGCATTAGTTACTGACATTAATGGAGTGTGAAGAGCTGAGGTAACATTCCACACTACGTGATATCCAACGAATATTGCTAATACAAAAATAGTTATATTTTGTACTGTAAGTAAATCAGTCATTATTCTTCTCCCTTCATTAAGCACCCATCCACTAATTCATCTTCATTATTAATATGTAACTCTTTTTTTTCATTAAATAATAATTTTATAAATTCAAAAATGTTTCTTGCATATAAAGAAGATGCGTCTGCACTTACCATAGAGGGCAAATTAGTTTTTCCAATAATAGTAATGCTATTTATTTCAATGATTTCATTAGCTTTAGTTAACGGGCAATTTCCCGACCCATTCTTTGCCATGCCAGCTGCCATATCTAAAATAACTGACCCTGGTTTCATATTTTTTACAACTTCTTCAGAAATAAGTACAGGAGGTTCTCGTCCTGGAATTAATGCTGATGTAATTATGATGTCTGCTGCCATAGCTTTTTGAGCTACTAACTCAGTCTGTCTTTTAAGCCAAGATTGGGGCATAGCTTTTGCATAACCTCCTTGACCTTCTGCAGCCTCTTTTTCTTCCTCAGTCTCAAAAGGTACATCTATAAATTTTCCTCCGAGAGACTCAATCTGTTCTTTAACTGCAGGCCTAACATCCGACGCCTCAACAACCGCACCCAATCTTTTCGCAGTTGCAATAGCTTGTAATCCTGCTACTCCTGCACCCAAAATTATTACCTTTGCTGCCTTAACCGTTCCTGCTGCTGTCATAAGCATAGGCATAAACTTTTTGTATGTATCGGCAGCTAACATTACTGCTTTATATCCTGCAATATTTGCCTGAGATGATAAAACGTCCATGGATTGTGCTCTAGAATTTCTTGGTAATAATTCTAGTGCAAATGCAGATATTTTTTTAGCTAGAATAGATGCTTTAAGTTCTTTATTATATGGATCTAAAAGACCCACTATATATTGTTTTGATTGTAAATTATTTATATCCTTGAGATTCATTGCTTGAACTTGTAATATCAGATCGGCGGCTAAAACTTTATCACGTGCAACTATTTTTGCTCCGGCATCGACATAATCTTGATCATTTATAAACGAGGATATTCCAGCATTTTTTTCAACCCAAATTTCTTGATCGAGTTTTACTAATTTTTTTACGGTTTCTGGGGTAGCAGCAACTCTTGCCTCAAACTCTTTTTCTTCCTTTAAGACTCCAATAATCATTGCAAAGACTCTCCGATTCTTAATTATTCGATAAATGTATTCGTATTAATCTTGTTAATAGATTTTACAATTTCTCCTACTGCATCTTTTTTTACCATACTTTTTCTGAAAGCTAAAACAACCTTACGGCATGGTATTGGTTTATCAAAAGAGATAACTTTAACTAAAGGATTATTATGTCTTAGAGTAGTTGCACTTTTGGGCAAAACAGATATTCCAAGATTTGATGCTACCATACTTCTTATGGTTTCTAAAGAATGTCCTGACTGAATTTCACCCGTCCTTGCAAGGCCAGGACAAGCCTCTTGAACTTGATTGGTATAACAATGAGTGTTGTCTAATAACAAGACTTTTTCTTTTAATAAAGCTTTAGTTTTTATGCCATCACTTTTGGCCCATGGATGTTTTGCTGGAACAATGCAAACAAAAGGTTCTTCATATAATTCAATTATTTCAACACCCGGTAAATCAAATGGCAAAGCAACTATAGCCGAATCAATAAATCCTTTTCGTAATTTTTCTTCAAGATTTTTGGTAATATTTTCCTCTATTTCTAAAGGCATGTTTGGTGCACTTTTTCTTAAAAGTGGAATAATTAATGGAAGTAGGTATGGCGCGATTGAATAAATAAGGCCTAAGGTAAAAGGTTTTTCTAATTGCCCATCACCTTGCATAGCAATTTCTTTAATTTTTGCAACTTCGTCTAAAACTAAAGTTGATTGATTTATTATGGCTTGTCCAGCTTGAGTAATCCTAACCTCTGTTCGGTTTCTCTCAAATAAGGCTATACCCAGCTCATCTTCTAGTTTTTTTACTGCCAAACTTAAAGCTGGCTGACTTACAAAACATTTTTCAGCAGCTCTTCTGAAATTTTTTTCTCTGCCTACTGCAACAATAAATCTCAGCTCGCTTAAAGTCATTTAAATATCTAAATTATTAACGCCTAACGCATTTTTTTCAATAAAATCTCTTCTAGGTTCAACTTGATCTCCCATTAATCTTTCAAAAGTTGTCTCAAGCTCAGTAAAATCCTCGATAGTTACTTGCAATAACCTTCTAATACTTGGATCCATAGTTGTTTCCCACAATTGATCAGGATTCATTTCACCCAATCCTTTATATCTTTGAATATTTAAAGTATTTTTTGCTTCATTAATCAACCAATCTAATCCCTCATGAAAAGTACTTATAGCTTTAGATTTTTCCCCTCTGTTAATAATGGCTCCTTCTCCTATTAAATCTTTTAGTAAATTTGATGATTTAATAATTTGTCTGTATTCACCACTCATCAAGAATTCTTCATCTATAATACTTGTTTGTAAATTTCCGTGTATAAATTGATTCATTTCTATGAAAAAATTCTTTGAATCTTCGTTTGCTCTTACCTCAAACTTTATATTATTTGCAGCCATAATTTTTTCCAAATTATCTGCATAGGATTGCGTTTCATTCTGATCGGCTAAATTCATTGGCCCAAGATCGTGAATTGCTCTTACTATAGACTCATCGTATCGCGATGATAGTCTTTTAATTACAGATTCAGTTAAAACCATTTCTCGAGCAAGGTTTGATAGAGCAACATCAGAAATTAGCTCTCCACCTTTTTTTGTTAGTAAGCTTGCTTCATTAAGGGCAGAATTTACTAAATATTGGTCAAGTTCATCCTCATCTTTAAGGTAGCGTTCGTCTTTACCTTGTTTAACTTTAAAAAGTGGTGGTTGAGCTATATATATGTGGCCCTTCTCCACAAGCTGGGGCATTTGCCTAAAAAAGAAAGTTAACAATAAAGTTCTTATATGAGAACCGTCTACATCAGCATCTGTCATTATTATAATGCGATGGTAGCGTAACTTTGAAACATCAAATTCTTGTCCTATACCCGCCCCAAGAGCTGTAATTAAAGTAGTGATTTCTTGTGAAGATAAAATTTTATCAATTCGTGCTTTCATCACATTTAAGATTTTTCCCTTTAAAGGAAGAATGGCTTGATTTTTTCTGTCTCTTCCTTGTTTAGCCGATCCTCCTGCTGAATCTCCCTCCACTAAATAAATCTCGCATTGTTCTGGGTCTTTTTCCTGACAATCTGCTAATTTTCCTGGCAACCCAAGCGAATCCATAGCCCCTTTTCTTCGAGTCATATCTCTTGCTTTTCTTGCGGCCTCTCTTGCCCTTGCAGCATCAACTATTTTATTACAAATAATTTTTGCATCCTTAGGATGTTCAAGGAGATAATCCGTTAATTTTTTCCCGACCAAGTCTTGAACAACAGGCTGTACTTCACTAGAAACTAATTTATCTTTAGTTTGTGATGAAAACTTTGGCTCTGGAACTTTTACAGAAAGTACACAGGTTAAGCCCTCTCGCATGTCATCACCTGAAGTGTCAACTTTTGCTTTTTTTGCAAGCTCATTTGATTCAATATAGGTATTAATCGTTCTTGTCATCGCTGCTCGAAGGCCTGTTAAATGAGTTCCCCCATCTCTTTGCGGTATGTTATTGGTAAAGCATTGAACGTTTTCACCATAAGAGTCATTCCATTGCATACTTACCTCTATTGAAATACCTTCTTTCTCTCCACTTGCATGAAAAGGTATAGCATGTAAAACATTTTTAGAACGATTCATGTATTCAACAAAGCCCTTAATTCCACCAGAAAATTCAAAATTCTCTGACTTTCCTGTTCGATGATCTATCAACTCAATCTTCACTCCATTGTTTAAAAAAGATAGCTCACGAATTCTTTTGCACAACAGATCAAAGTGAAAGTCTACGTTTGTAAATGTCTCGGTTGATGGAAGGAAGGTTACCTCAGTACCTGTTTTTTTTGTTGGTCCAGTTGCCTTTAGAGGAGCGACCCTTTCTCCTTGTTTAAAATCAACCTCATGAATTTTACCAGCTCTATAAACCCTAAGTTTTAACCATTCAGATAATGCATTAACAACAGAAACACCAACACCATGTAAGCCCCCAGATACTTTATAAGAGTTCTGATCAAATTTTCCTCCAGCATGTAATTCAGTCATCACAATTTCTGCTGCAGATCTTTTGAATTCATCATCATCTTTAACATCAGTTGGTATTCCGCGTCCATTATCAGTAACTGTAATTGAATTATCGGCATGAATAATTACTTTAATATCATCACAATGTCCTGCAAGAGATTCGTCTATTGCATTATCAAGCACCTCAAAAACCATGTGATGTAAACCGCTTCCATCAGAAGTATCTCCAATATACATTCCTGGACGCTTTCTTACCGCATCAAGACCTTTAAGAATCTTTATGCTTTCTGAATTATAATCAACGTCGTTTATATTTTCTTTATCAGTCATTTTTTTATACTCATTTTCATAATTTATATTCGCATGGGCATAACTACATATTTATAATCATCGTTTTTGGGAATTGTAATTAAACAACTACTTGAAGAATCTTTAAATGCAAAACTTAATTTTTCCGACTGAATATTTGTTAAAACATCAATTAAATAAGTTACATTGAATCCAATATCAATTGCGGGGCCATTATAAGAAATTTCCATTTCTTCCTCAGCTTGCTCTTGTTCGCTATTATTGCTTAACAGTTTAAGTTGCCCCTTATCAACAATCCTCCTTATACCACGATATTTTTCATTAGATAGAATAGAGGCTCTTTGCATAGAAGATAGTAATTCTAAGCGCTTAATTTCAAAATAATGCTCATGTCCCCCTGGAATTACCCTATTATAATCAGGAAATTTTCCATCTATAACCTTAGTGATTAGATTAATGTTGTTAAAGGTAAAGGTTGCTTGA
>CALKDJ010000026.1 GCA_938084195.1 uncultured Methylophilaceae bacterium | reverse complement strand
CAAAAGATTTAATTCGTTTTTTATGTGCCTTCTTATTTGGTTCTTTTGGAAGACTTTTTTCTTTCTTCTTATTATGTCCTAAGGCAACTTTCTCATCGGTTTCACATTCGCCCTTAATACAGGTTACTTTGAATTCACCCAATCCTTTGAAACTAGCAATACCTTGTCCGTCTTTAAGGTCATCTTTATACTGTCCCTTATAGCTACTTTCAGAAGGCCAAGCCTTACCGTTTATAGTTTGTGGGTCATCTACTGGTTGCTTAAATTGTTTTAGATATTTTACAAAACCATCGCCGTTCCTGTCACCACCTAAAAATTCACCTTCGAATTCAGCTGTTCCTTTCCAAGAAACCTTTCCTTGTCCATTTAGAAGACCATCAACGAACTCCCCTTTTGCAACATACTTACCATTGTCTTGTGAATAAGTTCCAATACCTGTTTCATAACCATCCTTGTAGTCACCCTCATAAACAGATTCATTTTTATATATTGTTTTGCCTTTACCATGCGATATACCATTAAGAAAAGTGCCTTCATAAATATGTCCTTCCTTATAAGTATATTTTCCAAAACCAGTAATATTGCCCTTTGTAAAATCTCCAATATAAACATCACCATTTGAATAGTAATACTTACCCTGGCCTTCCATAACTCCGTTAATAAAATTTCCTTCAGCTACAGAACCATCGTTATAAAAATACTTGCCGTAACCCTGGCGTTCATTATTAAGAAATTGCCCTTCATAACGAGCCCCATCTGCATATCTTTCTACTCCGTAACCATGTTTTTTATATCTAAAAAATTCTCCTTCATAGGTAGATTTGTCTTGGTAAGTTATTTTTCCTTCAACAATCTCACCATCCTTAAACTCGCCTTCAACAAACATACCTGTATCGAAACTTATAGTGCCGTTTCCATTGGGCTGTCCGCCTCTAATCTCGCCCCTAAAAATGAAACCCTCGAACATAACTGTAGCCTGGCACATATTAAGAGATTTCATTTCATCTTCTGTAAAGCTTGACTTAAATTTTGAACAAATAGGTAGGTCTGTCTTGATAGAAAAATCAAAGGCAATCACAACATTTGACAACAGTAATAAAAACAAAAGTACACTAACTTTAGGAAGCCGGGTTAACATATTTATTTGTTTAGGGTGAAGTTAAAGGGGACTACCAAATCCACACTATCATTTTCCCCCATAAAATCCTTAGGGGGCTGGGGTAGCGGATTAGATTTTTTAATTGATGAGATAGCAGCATTATCAAGTTCTTTATGCCCACTAGATTCAACTATTTTGTAGGCTAATATTTTTCCAGATTCATCTATGGTTACCTTTAACTTAACCTCGCCTTCTAATCTTTTTAATTCTGCTTCGGCAGGATATTTCCTATTACTCGCAAAAACTTCTGCAATTATTAAAACATATGGTTTAACACTTTTTTTCTCTATTTGTTTAGTCACTGGAGATTTATCATTCGGATCGATATATTTTTCAGTTAAATTTTTAAAAAACTTAATATACTCGTATCGATCTATTTCTGCTTGCTCCTCTGCAGCTGAAATTAAATTAAGTTTTTCATTGAATTCTTTTAATACCACATCAGGCATGATAATGAGTCCATCATTATCAATATATAAATCATAATTGTTTATTGAGCCCTCCATAAAAATGAAAAAGTCTTTTTGCAATTCATATACTTTAATCTTAGATGTTAAGCTTTTTTTAAAGAATTTCATATTTCTCTGAGTATTAGTGTTATATTTTCTCCATATATCAGGCCTTATCCTTTCTTTAGCCAGGGAAAGATTCTCCATCCAAACTTTTTCATATTCAAGAAGATAGCTCTTATAAACTGCATACAAATTTTCATACTGAGCAATAATTTTTGGTAACTTTTTTTTATTGATAAGGGTTGCTGGCTCGAATATGCCATCGTTAATAAATTCCTCAGCCTTTGAAGCATTGTTGGAAAGTTCCTCATCATAATCAAGCCATTTATTACTTAAATTAAGTACATATTTATACGTTTCATCATCACTAAGATACTTTTTTTTATCCTCTTTGGACTCAATTTCAAAATCAGATACAAGCTTATCAACTCTATTTAAATAATCCTTAATTGAGCTGATCGTTGAAGAGCTTATTTCAGGCTTAGTATCTTGGGTTAAACCTGAAGAAAAAATTATGATTAAAAGTATCAATGGTGGAGCAGCTCTTTTATAACCACCAATAAAACCGTTGGACTTTTGGATGTAATAATAAAATGGAAATATTGCAATAAAGAATACTATCAAATAGGCAGATGTTAGCGAGGCCACTTCCTTATTATTTATAAAAATATAAGAAACAGTTACAAGTAAAACAAGCATTAGTGTTGGAAAAATCCAAAATCTATAGTTGATTGGTATTTTTTTTATTGTTTTTTTGGGGCTGAATTTAAAGTTTTTACCTGAAAATGATGGTATCAACAATAATTTAAGCATACTTAGGTATGAAACGATTGCAAATGCAACGAATAAGAATAAAACTGGTTCGTTTAATTTTTTTGCATAAGTAAAAAAATAAGCCCCTAAAAAATATAGGCCCATGTATCCTGCACTTAAATTTGCATCATGAAGTCTTCTAGACGTTAAAGAAATTGCAACTAACAAGTATGGAATCATAAAGATAAGCGTAACTCCGCTTACAAACCCCTCATAAAGATCAGGCTTCAGGATAATATTACCTAAAACTAATATGCCGAAAATAATTATGAGGCTAATAATGTAGGTGCCAATTAGCCCTACAAAATATTCAGTTCGAGTTGATCGGCCTCTAAAATCAATAATCTTTCGTAACGGCTCAATTAGTAAATGTAATAATTTTTTCATACTTTATTTTTAGCTTCAAGAATAAGATTAAAGCTTCCATAATTAATATTTTATAATACTTTAAATTTTACTATTCTATTTATAAACTCACGCAAATATCTAATCTTCCATGCGGTATAACTTTTGATACGACTATCTATTTCTTCTTGAGATAGCTCATGATTTTTATTTTCTTCTATTTCTTTTTCTTCTTGATTGGTTACAGAATACCAAATTTGATGGTGTAGATTTTTCCTGACTTCTTTTGGTGACATGTCTTTCTCCTATTTAGCTACTTTGACAATTGTCTAGGTGTAGCAAGTTGGTTTAAATCCACCTAA
>CALKDJ010000025.1 GCA_938084195.1 uncultured Methylophilaceae bacterium | reverse complement strand
TAACCATTGGAACCGAGTCCATATATGCAGTAGCGATCCCTGTAACTGCATTTGTAGCGCCTGGACCTGAAGTAACTAAGGCAACTCCTACCTTTCCAGAGGATCTAGAAAACGCATCAGCTGCATGAACAGCTGCTTGTTCATGCCTTACTAAGACATGTTTAAAATGCTTTTGATTAAAGATTGCGTCGTAGATATTCAGGACAGCACCGCCGGGGTAGCCAAAAACAAAATCTACACTTTCTTTTTGAAGCGAACGAATGACGATTTCAGCGCCAGTGATTATTTCAGGTTTCATGCAAAAAGGCTATTCAATTAAAAAACTATAATACCCTTTTGGTGCAATATCCTCAAGCAATCTGTATCAAATCGTATCAATAATCATTGAAAAATCAATTGCTTCTATATTTTTTGTAATTGCACCAACAGAAATTCTACTGACTCCAGTTTTTGCATAATCTAAAATATTATTGATATTAATATTTCCGGAAACTTCTAAAGTGGCAAAATCTTGATTTATTTCTACAGCTTTTTTTGTTGAAGAAATAGAAAAATTATCTAACAAAATATTTTTTGCACCTAAATTGATAGCTAATTGAAGTTGTTTGATATTTTCAACCTCAATCTGATAATTCGATATTTTTTGATTACTATTAATTTTTTGTAATGTTTTTTCAAAACTACCAATTGATTTAATATGATTTTCTTTGACCAATATTTCATCATAAAGTCCAAGTCTTTGATTCATCCCACCACCAATTTTAACTGCATATTTTTGTGCAATTCTAAGTCCAGGAAGAGTTTTTCTTGTATCAAGAAGGATAGTGGAGGTTGTTTTTATTTTATTTACAAAAGTTCGAGTTAGGGTTGCAGTTGCAGATAAAGTTTGTAGGAAATTTAGTGCTATTCTTTCTCCAGTTAGCAGAGAATTAAAATTTCCATGAATCTTACAAATTTTCTGATTTTTTTTAAAAATACCTCCTTCTTCAACCAACCATGTGAATTTTAATTTAGGATCAATTTTCTTATATGTTTTTTCAACCCATGGTATTCCGCAAAGAACTCCTTTCTCTTTCGCCTTTATTTCTGCCAAAGCATTAAATTTTGATGAAATAAGAACCGATGTTTTATCTAGATTTTTTATATCTTCGTCAATGGCTGAGACAACATTAATATCAATTGCCTCTTTAAATATTTTATTAGTTATGTCCATCTAGTGGTTGATGGCTTCCTTAATAAAACCACCCCCAAGACAAATATTACTTTCATAAACTACAACGGACTGACCTGGAGTAACTGCCCATTGTTTTTGCCCAAACATAATCGTTGCTTGTTCATAATTAATATTATCTATTTCACAAGGTGCATCTGGCTGCCTATATCTAGTTTTTGCTGAATACACCCAATTTTCTTTTGGCTGTACACCTTTTATCCAATGCATTTTAGAAGCAATAAGACCATCTTTTAATAAAGCAGGATGATTATGACCCTGACCAACAACTAAATCATTTGTTTCAAAGTCTTTTTTAATAACAAACCATGGCTCACCATTTCCTGACTTAACTCCACCAATTTTAAGTCCTTGCCTTTGACCAATTGTGTAGAAATTTAAACCCTCGTGATTTCCTAAAACATTCCCAATATCATCAATTATTTTACCTGGTTGCTTTTCTATATATTTACTAATGAATTCTGCAAAAGGTCTCTCGCCGATAAAACATATACCGGTTGAATCTTTTCTATCGTGATTATGAAGATTATTTTTTTTAGCAATTTCACGTACTTCTTTTTTTAATAAAGACCCTAATGGAAAGATGGATTTACTAAGTTGATTCTGGTTAAGTCGATGAAGAAAATAGCTTTGATCTTTTGACCCATCATCACCTTTTAGTAAATAAAATGACCCATCTATTTCCTGGACTTTTGCATAGTGACCAGTGGCAATCTTTTCGGCACCCATTGAAATAGCATGATTTAAGAAAGCATCAAATTTAATTTCTGAGTTACATAAAATATCAGGATTTGGTGTAATACCTTTCTCTAAATCATTGATAAATAATGAAAAAACTTTTTCTTTATATTCTTTTGCAAAATTTACTACTTCAATATCAATACCGATTTTTTCAGCTACTGTAACTGCATCAATTAAATCTTGTTTACTAGAGCAATATTCATCGTCATCGTCATCTTCCCAATTTTTCATAAATAATGCTGTGATGTTATATCCTTGATTTTTTAAAATCCAAGCAGTTACAGCGGAATCAACACCACCTGAGAGACCTACCACAATATTTTTTTTCATAATCTTTATTGCTTACTTAGTTCTTTAGATCTTTTATGCGCAGATTTAATCGCCTGCTTAATAACTGCATCTAATTTTTTTTGTTTGAAAACATCAATCGCTTTTTCAGTGGTTCCCCCTTTTGAGGAGACCTTAACGATTTCATTTTTAAGATTATTAATATCTTTTCCAGTTTCACCAGCTCCGATAATAGTTTGAGCTACTAATTTTTGTGCATTATTTCTTTCTAGACCAAGTTCTTCAGCAGCATCAATCATTGCGTTCATGATGTAATAAATGTAAGCTGGACCACTGCCTGATATTGCTGTTACAGAATCAAGATCTGATTCCTTTTTGACCCATAAAACTTTTCCAATTTTACTGAAAATTTTTGAAACATCCTTACCCAACATTTTGCCCCCATTTTCCCCATAACAGTTAGGATCTCCAAAAAGACCAGTGATTGCCATACCCTTTTTTGCACATAAATTTGGCATAGCTCTTGCGAGTTTATAGTAAGAGCTGTTATCTAAATATTTTTTAATCGTTAAAGAACCAATGCCTGCAGCAATTGAAATTATAAGAGGCTCCTCTTTTATTAAAGGTTTTAATTGGACGCATACTGACTTCATATCGCTAGGTTTAACTGCTAATAAAATAGTATCAAAATACGTAATTTTAGAATCACTTAAATTGTTAATTATTTTAGTATTTTTATAATGTTTAACATTAAAATTATCATATATATTATTGATTTCATTTATTCTTTTTTTACTTTTTTCAATAATAAAAATGTTGTTATACGCTCTTCTATTCATCCTTTGATAAATAGCCTGAGCCATATTCCCAAAACCAAAAAAATAAAAATTGTTTTTAATTTTTGTCATTATGTTCTTTTACCGAATATTTTACTTCCAATCCTTACAAGATTAGACCCATTTTTTATAGCTAACAAGTAGTCGTTGGACATTCCCATAGATAGTGTATCAATTGATGAGTATTTTTTTTTCATCATCTCGTATTTATTTCTTAGTAAATTAAATTCCAATGTCAATTTTTCATCACTTACTAAATTGGAAGGTATGGCCATGAGACCTCGTAGTTTTAAATTTTTGTAAGTTTGTATTTCACTAGCAAAATTATCTAAATCATCAATTGATAGGCCACTTTTAGTATTTTCCTGACTTATATTTATCTGAATACATATATCAATTGGAGGCATATTTTCTCTGGCTTCATTTATTCGCTTTGCAATTTTTAAACGATCGATGGTATGAACCCATGAAAAATTTTCTGCAATTAATTTACATTTATTACTTTGAATGGGTCCAATAAAATGCCATTCAAGTTTGTACTCTTTGAGTAAATCTATTTTTTCAAGGGCTTCTTGAAGATAGTTCTCGCCAAAAATATTTTGCCCACAGTTGATTGCTTGGACAATTTTATCTATAGATTGCTGTTTACTTACAGCAACTAAAGTAACCTTATTGGCTAAATTAATATTTTTTAAGTTTTTATTGATTTCTTCTAAATTATTTTTAATATTTATCATTGTAGATATTTAAGCCAGCGTATTATTTAATTAGCTTAAGTTTAAATATTTTTACCTATTAACATCGCCATTACTGCCATTCTTATTGCAATTCCAAAAGTGACCTGAGATAAGATGACAGATTGATCGGAATCGGCTACCTCAGAATCTATTTCTACTCCTCTATTCATTGGGCCTGGGTGCATAACTATGGCATCTTTTTTCGATAAACCAAGGTGTTTTTTGCGCAATCCAAAATTAGTAAAATAATCTTCCTCGGAGGGGATATTATCCCCAGTCATCCTTTCCTTTTGAATTCTCAACATCATAATTACGTCAACGTCTCTTAAGCCTTTTTCCATTGAGTCAAATATTTTAATATTTGATACTTTTATATTGTCAGGCATGAGATTTTTTGGGCCAATCAATCTTATGTCAGGCACTCCTAGCGCTGAAAGTGCAAATATTTCTGATCTTGCCACTCTAGAATGCTTTATATCTCCTACTATGGCAGTAGATAATGATTTAAAGTTATTTTTAAATTTTTTGATTGTAAAAACATCAAGTAATCCTTGGGTTGGATGCGCATGGTGACCATCTCCCGCATTTATGATATGTACGTTTGGCCCGACATGTTTAGCAATTTTTTCCGGTATACCAGGTTGAGAATGCCTGATAATAAAAATATCAGCCCCCATTGCGATAAGATTATCAATGGTGTCTATGACTGATTCTCCCTTTGATTGTGAGGAGGACGGGATATCTAAATTGATAACATCTGCTGATAGTCTTTTGGCAGCTATCTCAAATGTTGTTCTTGTTCTCGTGCTATTTTCAAAAAATAAATTACATACTGTCTTTCCTCTTAAAAGTGGAACATTCTTAATATCTCGGTTGTTTATGTTTAAAAAAGAATCAGCTAAATTAAAAATTTTAAATATTAGATCTTCTTTCAATCCCTCTGTAGTAAGAAGATGATTGAGATTACCTGTTTTATTCAATTGTAATTTAGTCATTTATTTGTCTTGTTTTAAATTCTAATTTTCCATTATTATTTTTTAAGTCAACATAGATATTATTTGATATATTAATCTCACAAGCAGAAAAATTTGGCTTAATGGGAAGTTCGGATAATTGACGATCAATTAAAACATAAAGTAATATTTCTTTTGGTCTCCCATAGTCAAATATTTCATTAATTGCAGCACGTATAGTTCGGCCCGTAAAAAAAACATCATCTATTAAAATAACTTTCTTATTGTTAATATCAAAATTAATATCTGTAGTCTTATCTTTGACCTTCAAACCAGAAATATCTAAATCATCGCGATAAAAAGAGGCATCAATTAATCCATATTCTGTATTGGTTGGCAGGGATTCTTGCAATGATTCAATAATTAAGTGACCACCATTTGGGATTCCAATTAGACAAGTATTCGAGTCAATTTCTTTTGAAATTTCATCCGAAAGTATATTGATAAGATTATCTGCGCTAGGAATTATTTTATTGGTACTGTTCAAAATAAGACTCCAATATTATCTTTGCCGCAACTTGATCAATTAGTTGAGAACCTTTAGTTATATTTTTTGTACTTTCACGAATTAATAATTTCGCCTCTACCGAGGTATAACGTTCGTCCACCATCACTGTATCAATTTTAGATCTATTTTGAATTTTTTCTGCAAAAGTTTTTGCTAATCCTGTAAGTCTGCTTTCAGTTCCATCTTCGTTAAGAGGGAGTCCGACAACTAAAAGACTAGGTCCCCATTCTTTAAGAAGTCTATCAATTATTTGATTACGCTCTATTTTCTTAATTTTACGAATAGCTTCAAGAGGACGGGCAGTTTTAGTTATACTATTTCCAACCGCAACCCCAATTTTTTTCTCTCCAAAATCAAAGGCTAGGATATTACCGTTGTAGTTTACATTATTGCTTCCTGCTAATTTTTTAACCATAAGCCGTTAAAAAAAATTTATTAAAAAGGGAGATTGTTTCAGTTGAAAAGAAAAAATTGTCGTAAATTTTATTTGATTTCATATTGAGTGAGAATTTTAACATGGTACAAAATAAAAAACTATTAAATATTTTCAATAAATTCAGTAACTTGAAGTCCATAACCAATCATGCTTGGCATTTTTCTTGGGGAAGCTAATAACCTCATTTTCCTGACACCTATATCAACCAATATCTGTGAGCCGATCCCATAATTTCTTAAATCATTACCATTATGAATTTCATCATCACTAAACTCTAAAGCTTCCGTAATTTTATTTTGAGATTCTTGATAATTTAGAAAAATAATAACTCCTTTTTCCTCATTTTTTATCAAATCTAATGCTTTTAGAGGTGGCCATGAATGGTTATTTTCTTTTTCGATAAAGTCAAAAATTGAAAGTGGTTCATGCACCCGGACTAACACGTCATCATCTTCTTTAATTTCACCCTTGACTAATGCAATATGGGTATTACTTGATAAAAGATCTGTATAAAGAATTAAATTCATTTCACCAAAAGTTGTTTCAATATTTTTTTGACTGATTTTTTTTATAAGCTTTTCCTCTTTACTCCTAAACTCAATTAAATCTGCAATTGAACCAATTTTGATATTGTGTTTATTTGCAAATTTTTTGAGATCGGGCAGGCGAGCCATGTTGCCATCTTCATTTAAAATCTCACATATAACTGAAGAGGGGTCTAGGCCTGCAAGAGAGGCTAGATCACAACCTGCTTCAGTATGCCCTGCACGATAAAGGACGCCACCAGGATGGGCTGTTAATGGAAATATATGACCAGGTCTGACTATATTGTTATGATCAGCATTTTTGTTGATAGCAGCTTTGATCGTATTAGCTCTATCTGAGGCTGATATACCAGTTGTAATACCTGAAGCTGCATCAATTGAAACAGTAAAATTTGTACCTAACTTACCTTCATTCTCCTCAACCATTAAGGGTAATTTTAGCTTTTTACATTTTTCCTCAGTTAAGGTTAGGCAAATTAAACCTCTTCCATATTTAGCCATAAAGTTAATATGATCAGGACTTATAAAGTCAGCAGCTATTACAAGATCACCCTCATTCTCCCTGTCTTCGTCATCAACGAGAATAACCATCTTCCCATCTTTGAGATCTTTTATTAAATCTTCGGTTTTATTTATCATTTTAATTTAATTATTATTAATTGATTCAACATATCTAGCCAGCATATCAATTTCTATATTGAGGCTCTCTCCAATTTTATTATATTGGAAGGTTGTGTGATTTAAAGTGTAAGGAATAAGGTTTACACTTAACACATCATTTTCAATTGAATTAATTGTAAGACTCACTCCATTCAATGATATAGATCCTTTTTTTGCAATATATTTATTTAAGTTACTAGGTACTTTGACATCCCATTTTTCACAATCATTTAATTTCTCAATATTCTCAATTAATGCTATTCCATCAACATGGCCAAAAACAAAATGACCTGATATACGATCATTTAATTTTAAGGACCTTTCAAGATTAACTTTTTGATCTAGTTTAAATTTAGCTACTTTAGAAATGGATTCCATGGAAAGGTGAAATTTGAGCTTATCTTTTGAAAATTGTTCAATGGTAAGGCATATACCATTCACTGAAATACTATCTCCATAACGGATATCATCAAAAATTTTTGGATCATATGAAATGATCAAAGCAATATCATTCCCTTTGTTTGTTAATTCAAGGATGGTACCTTCGGATTCTATTATTCCTGTAAACATGCCATAATTCTAGCAGAATGCGACATTTAAGATTAATTAAAATATGACAAAAAACATTTTATTAAAAGAAAAATTTTTTGAGCTTTGGATCGCTTTAAGATATACGCAGCTTAAAAATAAAAATCACTTCATTTCTTTCATTTCTCTTACAAGTATTATTGGAATTGCTTTGGGGGTAATGGCATTGATAGTTGTTTTATCAGTGATGAATGGCTTTCAATCTGAATTAAAATCTAGGATATTAAATGTTGCCTCAGATGTTGAGATTATCAGCCCTAATGCAAAAATTAGGGACTGGCAGGCAATTGATAAAAAGATTAATTCAATACCAAATGTAAACTCAGCTGCTCCTTTTACCAATCATCAGGCATTAGTATCAATGGGTAAATATAACAGAGGCGTTTTGGTAAGAGGGATTGATCCATCTATTGAGCCAAAAGTAAGCAACCTTCATTCTTCAATAGTTTCTGGAAGTTTTAATTTAATCCCAAATGAATATCAAATATTAATTGGAATAGATTTAGCACGATACTTTTCTCTTAAAGTGGGAGACAAGATATCTATGATTTCCTCTCAAGCAAATTATTCCCCTGTAGGAATGCTTCCAAGGATAAAACAATATAAGATATCCGGGATTTTTGATGCAGGTATGTATGAGTATGATGCAGGATTGGTGGTTATTCATATAAATGATGCGCAAAAATTTTTCCAAACAAAAAAACAAATTTCCGGTGTTCGAGTTAAGCTTAATGATCTTGATTTTACAAAGCAATCAGTCTCAGAAATATATCAAGCAATAAATTCGGAAGATTATATAGTGTTAGATTGGACACAAAAACATGCAAACCTTTTTTCTGCAATTCAACTTGAAAAAAGAGTAATGTCTATTATTCTTACTTTAATTATTGCTGTCGCTGCATTTAACATTGTCTCTACATTGGTAATGGGAGTAACAGAAAAAAAATCTGATATTGCTATTTTGCGAACTTTGGGGGCTAGCCAAAAAAGTATATTAATAATTTTTATGGGACAAGGTGCTTTGACTGGAATCATTGGCACCTTTTTCGGTATCTTATTTGGCGTCCTAATTGCAACAAATATCGATATTATTGTTCCTTTTATCGAAAATATTTTTGGGATCGAATTTCTTTCAAAAGATATTTATTATATAAGTGAAGTGCCATCTCAAATTTTATTAAATGATATTTTTTATATAGGATTTATGGGTCTTTTATTATCTTTTATTGCTTCCATATATCCAAGTTTTAAGGCATCAAAAATTGAACCAGCGGTTGCGCTAAAATATGAATAATAATCTCATAATTTCACTTAAAAATATTACAAAGACTTTTAAGGGTTTAGATGTTCCTGTGTTAAGTAATCTCAATTTGCGATTAAATAAATCTGAAAATATAGCAATTAGTGGGGTATCTGGTTCTGGAAAAAGTACACTTTTGCATCTCATGGCAGGCCTAGATTACCCGAATAGCGGTTCTGTAGAACTCAATAACAAGAATATTGCCAATCTAAGCCAGAATGATTTATCTATAATGCGAAATCAATTAATAGGTTTTATTTATCAATCGCACCATTTATTACCTGATTTTTCTGCTTTAGAGAATGTTGTAATGCCACTACTAATTAGAGGTGGAAAGTATCAAAGTAATCATAATAAGGCCATAAAGATTTTGAAAAAATTGGGTCTTTCTAACAGGCTTGATCATTATCCCCATCAATTATCTGGTGGCGAGAGACAGCGCGTTGCAATTGGAAGAGCACTTATTAACGAGCCACAAATAATCTTAGCGGACGAACCAACAGGAAATTTAGATCGAAGCAATGCGAAAGTCGTATTTGATCTATTCATCAATCTTGCAAAGGAATATGGTTCTACAATCGTTCTTGTGACGCATGATCCTGAATTAGCAAGAAAAATGAAAAAGATTTATCA
>CALKDJ010000024.1 GCA_938084195.1 uncultured Methylophilaceae bacterium | reverse complement strand
GAATAGAAAGCTTTCCATAAGTCCTAATAATATTTTGGCAATTTTAGATGTGGGCGCTTATGGAATGAGTATGAGCTCAAATTATAATTCACGCACGCGACCAACAGAACTGTTAATTGACGGTAACAAGGTATTTGAAATTAAAAAAAGGGAAGTGTTTGATGATTTAATTCGTTACGAATCCCTACCTTCAGTCTAAGATATTTTTTTATTTATAAATTACATATATGAAAAATGACATTATCAATATTGCTCTGGCTAACCCACGAGGTTTTTGTGCTGGTGTTGAGCGGGCAATTGTAATAGTTGAAAAGGCGCTTAAAAAGTTTGGGTCCCCAATTTATGTTCGCCATGAAGTAGTACATAATAAATTTGTCATTGAAGACCTCAAAAAAAAGGGCGCTATCTTTGTTGATGATATTGATGAAATTCCAAAAGGTAGTCATGTCATTTTTAGTGCTCATGGAGTATCCAAAACCGTAAAACGAGACGCCGCTAAACACAATTTGACCCCAATAGATGCAACCTGTCCGTTAGTAACAAAAGTACATAGAGAAGTAAATCAAATGTATGACAAAAATTATCATATTATTATGATAGGGCATAAAGGTCATCCTGAAGTAGAAGGAACATTGGGTCAAATTGAAGCTAATTCTCCAGATGCATCTATTTGCTTAGTTGAATCATTAGAGGATATAGAAAAATTAAATATTCCAAAGTCAAAAAAAATCAGTTATGTAAGCCAAACCACCTTATCTGTTGATGATACAAAAACTATTATTGATGCTTTGAAAGATAAATATCCAAAAATTCACGGACCTAAAGGATCTGACATTTGTTATGCAACACAGAATCGTCAAGATGCAATTAAACAGATGGTTGATAGCCAAGATTTAATCATAATAGTTGGCTCTAAAAATAGTTCTAACTCTAATAGATTAGTAGAGATTGCCAAAAAAAATGGTACTCATGCTATGTTAGTCGATGATGTTAAAGATTTAGATTTAAATCTTCTCAATAATACAAAAAAAATAGGTATTTCTGCTGGTGCATCTGCTCCAGAACAACAAATACAAAAAATTATTGATTCTTTGAAGCAAGATAAAAAAATCGTTATCACTGAAATTGAAGGTATAAAAGAAAATATCACCTTTAAACTTCCAATATTTTGATTAAAAAAAAATATAAAATTCCTGTCTCATCATTAATTATTGTTCATACAAAAGATATGGAAGTTTTGTTGTTACATCGACTAGATAAAGATGGTTATTGGCAATCAGTAACGGGGAGCTTAGAGGAAAATGAGTCACCTATAGAGGCTGCTAAAAGAGAGCTTTATGAGGAAACTGGCATTAAAGATCAAGAGTTCCCAATTCATAACTGGGAATTCTCTCAAGAGTATGAAATATTTGAACACTGGAGGTATCGATACCCACCATCCGTTTCGTCAAATACTGAACATGTATTTAGCGTTGAACTACCAAAAAAAATTGCAATTAAAATTGCTCCAAAGGAACATAAAGATTTTAAATGGGTCCCTATTAATGATGCAATTGAAATGGTTTTTTCAGATACAAACGCAGATGCTTTGAGAAAGCTAAATGCAAAGAAACGGGCAAAAGGGTAAAATAAAGTATGAATACAGCTGCAATAAAATTTGACGCTTTTGAAAATCTTAAAAACCTAGATTGTCAGCAAAGAATTCTTAAAGCTAGAAAGGTGCTTGGAGATGAAATTGTAATTCTAGGTCATCATTACCAAAATGAAGAAGTATACAGACATGCTGATTTAGCGGGGGACTCCCTTAAATTAGCAAAATATGTAGAAAATCTTGAAGCAAAATATATTATATTTCTGGGTGTTCATTTTATGGCAGAAGTTGCAAATATTCTCTCTAGACAAGATCAAATAACGGTTTTACCAGATCTATCTGCAGGATGTTCAATGGCAGATATGGCCAATCTTGCGAAAGTAGAAAGATCTTATAGGGAGTTAAATAAAGTATTAGACTTTGACTCTGCAATTACTCCGATCACCTACATTAACTCTGCTGCGGATTTAAAAGCCTTTTGTGGAGAGCATGAGGGTATCGTTTGTACTTCAACTAATGCTCCAAAAATTCTTGATTGGGCTTTTAATCAAAAAGAAAAGGTTTTATTTTTTCCTGATCAAAACTTAGGTCGTTGGACGGGATATAAAATGGGAATTCCACTTGATCTTATGCCAATTTGGGATCCTGACCTGCCCTTGGGAGGGCTTACAAAAGATGAAATAAAAAAAGCAAAAGTTTTGCTATGGAAGGGACATTGTGCCGTTCATCAGATGTTCAGACTGGAACATATTCAGCACTTTAAAAAAAATCATCCTGATGGTTTTGTAATTTCTCATCCTGAATCACCATTTGAAGTATGCCTTAATTCGGATCTAGTAGGTTCAACAGAATTTATTTTAAATACAATTAAGGAGGCTGATCCAAATACAAAATGGCTTGTTGGAACTGAGCTAAACTTAGTAAATAGACTTGCGAATGAAATGAAAGCAGAAGGAAAATTAGTGCAGTTTATGTCGCATGTAGTCTGCGAGTGTTCAACAATGGCAAGGATTGATCCTCAGCATCTTGCATGGACATTGGAAAATATAATTAATGGTATCCCCGTAAATGTAATTACTGTTCCAAAAAATGAAGCAAAATTTGCCAAATTAACCTTGGATAAAATGCTTGAAGTCTCTTGATAAATTAGAATTAAACCAATAAACGTTTTACGATATTTCCCTTAACAATATGTTCGTTGATAATTTCATCAATATCGTTGCGATCAATATATCGGTACCAGATATCATCTGGATAAATTACTAATAATGGTCCATCTTGACATCGATCAAAACATCCAGCTCTATTTACTCGGCATTTTTTAAAGCCTCTAAGATCCATGGCTTTTATTTTATCCTTCATATACAAAAAAATATTATTAGCATCACAATCCATACAACATTGTGCATTATCGTCCCTTTGATTAAGGCAGAAAAAAATATGGTATTTGTAATAACTCACTGAAAGTATTTATTTATGAAACCACATACGTCTTAGTGTGCCATCTTTATCGATGAAAGAATGTTTTATTGCTCCTGCAATATGAAAAAATAAAATTAGTAGGATTAATAAACCAAAAATTTTATGAAATTCTAAAAATAATTCTCTTGCTGGTTTATTATCAATGCCACCAATTAGCTCTATTCCGAACCATGAAATTCCATATTTACTCGAAATAGACATAATAATTCCAGCCAATGGAGCGGCAAACATAAGAAAATAAAGCCCATGGTGAGCAGCTGTAGCAACTCTTTTCTCCCAAGGCTTCATAGTGTTTAATAGTGCAGGTGGTTTATGGGTTAAGCGCCAAAAAATTCTATATATAATCAGTATAAATAATGAAACCCCAACTGACTTGTGAAGCGTAAAATAAAAAGAACGAGGTGACATTTCCTTGGCAAGCTCCCAGCTATATATGCCTAAATTAAATAAATCAAATGATAAGGATTTAGGAGCTTTTTTTGGTATTTCTTCCATATACCAGCCCAAGATAAACATAAAAATAATACCAAGACCAATTAACCAATGTAAAAAAATTGAAACATTATGATATTGAGATGAATTTTTTTTTAAACTTGCCATTCGATTAAATGTCTTTTAGATATAAAGGTGTAAAATAAATTTAAGTTTAATGGTTTACGAATAAAATTAAAAGAATAAAATTCATGAAAATAATACTATATTTGCTTTTATTATTTAATGCCCAAATTATCTTTGCAGATGATCTTAGTTTTAAAGAAATTCAGCCTGGAATTTATGTGCATCAAGGTGAGCACCTTGATGTTGATCATGGCTATCACGGAGATATATGTAATATAGGATTTATTATAGGGGATCAAAGTGTTGCTGTGATTGATACTGGTGGAAGCTTAAAAATTGGTCGTCAATTGTTAAAAGCAATCAGAGAGAAAACATCACTTCCTATCAGCTATGTCATAAATACCCATGTACATCTAGATCATATTTATGGAAATGCTGCATTTATAAGCGAAAATCCTATATTTGTTGGTCACTCAGAGCTTCCAAAAGCTATGCTACTCCGTAAAGAATTTTATGAAACAACAAATCAAAACTTCTTAAATATTCCACCCGAAGAATCCATCCAAATTCCCCCTTCTTTACTTATCTCTATCAATAAACCCCAGGAAATTGATCTTGGCAATCGTAAGTTGAGACTTGAGGCATTCCCTTCAGCACACACAAATAATGATTTGATTGTAGTGGATATAAATACCAAAACAGCATGGCTTGCCGATTTAATGTTTACTGAAAGAACTCCCTCTATGGATGGGGATATTCATGGATGGATCAATGCTTTGGAAAAAATAGAAAAAAGTAACTATGAAGTGATTATCCCAGGACATGGAACGCCACCAGCAAATAATAATAAAGCAATACGAAAAATAAAATCTTATCTAGAATTACTCCGTAATGAAATCAGACAAGCTATAGATGATGGTATGGATCTTCAGGATGCACTTGATACCATCGCTCGTTCAGAAAAAAATAAATGGGAGCTATTTGACGTCCAAAATGCAAGAAATATCAATATGGTTTACCCCATTATGGAATGGGAATAAACCATAGCATACTATTTATTTTTTCTCTTTAGCTGAACAAAAATTATCTAAACTATAGCTAGTATTTGAATTAATAGCGAGATGAAGCAATCCACCTGTTATGGCTAAATATTGTAAAACTTGAAGCATAAGTGGTTGGCCAGCTAACGTATTGAAAAGATAAATCAAAGACCATATCAAAGAGTAGGCAGATAAAACATATGCTGATAGCTTTGTTTTATAGCCTAATATTAATGTAAGACCAAAAACAAACTGAACAATAACACTGATTGGAGCAAAAATACCAGGCACCCCTCGAGCTCCCAACATATCTTGATATATTGCATATCCATCAGGCGTTTTCAGTAAAGTGTTTAAAAGTAAAATTACTCCAATAAAAAAAATTGAAGCTAAAAATAATCGTGCTATAAAACTAAAAAAATTTTCCATTAAATTGTCCTTCGAATATTTATAAACAGCATAATGCCCTTAAATAATTTTACTCGCAACTTTTATCAACTTTTAAAATTGCCTAAAAACGATTAAAAGTTAAAAGAAATCAATAATAATCAATTTAAAACGTTGCTTTAAATACCCTCTAGTAATTTTTTAATCGGGGTAGGTAATGCAATATGTTTAATTTCTTCTTTATCAACCCATTTGAATTTTTCATTAATTACTTTATTGATTGGTTTATGAATTTGAATATGCTCAAAAAATAACCTCATTTTATAATGACTAAAAGTTGCTAATGTTGATCCTTTTCTTAATCCTATGTATGCCCCACCTCCCAAAAAGTCTTTCACCCACTTTTGTGGTTGACAATCTTTATGAATTTCTGGGAGCGACCACAAACCCTCCCATACCGATGAACGTATTCTTTTTTCCAAAAGAATATATTCTCCCTTTTCCACAACCAATGCATAAACATCACGTGTTGGTATTTTTTTCTTTGGTTTTTTTGCAGGAATATGATCAATCCAATTCCTTTTATGACTTTCACACTTTTTGTTAATAGGGCAATCTTTGCATGACGGCGAATTAACTTTACATATTGTTGCACCTAAATCCATTAAGGCTTGAGTATATATATAAATATCTTTGGAAGGTAAATTCCTCTCTGCTAATTCCCAAAGCTTATTTTTTATTGTAGATATTCCTGCATACTCTTTGATGCCATAAAATCGGCAAAAAACCCGCACAACATTTGCATCTAAAATCGGTGCAGGATTTTTAAAGGCTAATGCACAGATTGCCCCCGCAGTAGATCTTCCAATGCCTGGTAATGTCATTAAATCCTCAACTTTCATTGGAAATCTGGAATGGTATTTCTCCACCACAATTTTGGCACTTTGCATAATAAATTTAGCTCTTCGGTAATAGCCAAGACCGCTCCAATGTTCCATTACTTCATCTTCTTGGGCATCTGCAAGTCTATTAATATTAGGAAATGTTTGTATAAATTTATTAAAATAAGGAATTACGGTTTTTACTTGAGTTTGCTGCAACATCATCTCTGAAATCCAAATCTGGTATGCATCATTCGTTTTCTGCCATGGTAGATTATGTCGACCTGCCTGTTTTTGCCAACTGATTAATTTTGAAGAAATGTATGGCTTAACCATTTTTTATATTAATAAAAATATATAAGGGTAATAAGGCCAATAAATATTCTGTACCAACCAAACCCTATAAAATTATTGTGTGCCACATACCTTATAAAGATTCTTATCACTAATAATGCGCTAATATAAGCTGTCACAAAGCCCACAAGAAAAACAACGAAATCATCTTTATCAAGAACATGAAAATTCATTATAAGATCGTATAAACTAGCGGCAATAATAATAGGTATGGCCAAGAAAAATGAAAATTCAGTAGCAGTTTTTCTATCTAAACCACATAATACTCCTCCCATTATTGTTGCGGCGGCTCTTGAAACACCAGGAATCAGTGAAAAACATTGAGCCAGTCCAATTAATAATGCTTGTTTAAAAGATACATGATCGGAAGAGGTCTTAATAGAAATTAGCATTCTTTTTTCAATCACAATCATAATTACTCCACCTACAATCAAAGCAACTGCTACAGTAATCGGGTTAAATAAAAATTCCTTAATTAATGCGTGGAAAAAAAATCCAAGACATGCTGCAGGGATAAAAGCTATTCCAATGGCTATAAAAAATTTCTGTGCTTCCGATTTATGAGGGATATCACATATGGTGCTTATTAGTCTTTTTCTATATTCAGTAATTACGGCCAATATCGCACCAAGTTGAATGAATATTTCAAAAACTTCGCTAGATTTATCAGAAAAATTTAAAAAATCTGCAGCTATTATAAGATGGCCAGTTGAACTAACTGGCAGAAACTCTGTTGCACCTTCGATAATGCCTAATAAAAAAGCCACCCATAGCAAATATAAATCCATATTAAGATTGTATGCTAATCGTTATACTTTTTGATAAACTTCAGAGCCTTTCTTCACAAACTCAATAGATTTTTCCTCCATTCCCTTTGCCAATGCTTCCTTCTCTGATATTCCTTTTTTTGCTGCATAATCACGAACATCCTGAGATATTTTCATAGAACAAAAATGTGGACCGCACATGGAACAAAAGTGGGCTTGCTTTGCTCCTTCCTGAGGAAGGGTTTCGTCATGAAATTCCCTTGCTTTTTCGGGATCAAGACCAAGATTAAATTGGTCGTTCCATCTGAATTCAAAACGTGCTTTTGATAGAGCATTATCACGAATTTGTGCACCAGGATGGCCCTTCCCAAGATCAGCTGCATGCGCCGCAATTTTATAAGTAATGATTCCCACCCTAACATCTTCTTTTTCTGGAAGACCTAAATGTTCTTTGGGAGTCACGTAACATAACATAGCACATCCGTACCATCCAATCATAGCTGCACCAATGCCTGACGTAATATGATCATACCCAGGCGCAATATCAGTAGTAAGGGGTCCAAGAGTATAAAAGGGTGCCTCGTCACAATGTTCAAGCTGAAGGTCCATGTTCTCTTTAATCATATGCATTGGAACATGCCCTGGACCCTCAATCATGACTTGTACATCATGTTTCCAAGCAATTTTTGTTAATTCACCTAATGTTTTAAGTTCTGCAAACTGTGCTTCGTCGTTTGCATCATATATGGAGCCAGGCCTTAATCCATCACCTAAGCTAAAACTGACATCATATGCCTTCATGATTTCACATATTTCTTCAAAATGCTCATACAGAAAAGATTCTTTATGATGCGCAAGGCACCAACTAGCCATTATAGATCCCCCTCGACTAACAATACCTGTCATACGTTTTGCAGTCATAGGGATATAGGACAATCTTACTCCGGCATGAATAGTAAAATAATCAACACCTTGTTCTGCTTGCTCAATTAAAGTATCTCGAAAAATTTCCCAAGTTAAATCCTCGGCTTTACCATTTACTTTTTCAAGTGCTTGATAGATTGGAACGGTACCAATTGGAACAGGGCTATTTCTGATAATCCACTCCCTTGTTTCATGAATATTTTTTCCTGTAGATAAATCCATAACGTTATCCGCACCCCAACGGGTTCCCCAAACCATTTTTTCAACTTCCTCGCTAATACTAGAGCCTAAGGCTGAATTACCAATATTGGCATTAATTTTTACTAAAAAATTACGTCCAATAATCATTGGCTCCGTTTCAGGATGATTAATATTAGCTGGGATAATTGCTCTTCCTTGAGCCACCTCCTCTCTTACAAATTCTGGAGTAATCTGACTTGGTATTTTTGCCCCGTGATTTTGGCCTTTATGTTGTTCCTTGATAACATCAGACAAACCTTCTCGTCTTTGATTTTCTCTAATAGCAATAAATTCCATCTCAGGGGTGATAATGCCTTTTCTAGCATAATGCATCTGAGAAACATTTTTACCTGGCTTGGCCTTTCTCGGTTTGCGTTGCAGATTAAAACGCATTTTTTCTAACTCAGGATCATTCTTTCTCTCCTTACCATAATCTGAAGAAGGTCCATCTAATATTTCAGTATCTTCTCTATCACTAATCCATTTTGTTCGTAATGCAGGTAATCCATTCTGAATATCAATATTATATTGTGGGTCTGTGTAAGGACCGGAGGTATCATAAACAAGAACAGGGGCATTTTTTTCAGCGCCAAATTCTGATGGTGTGTCAGAAATAGAAATTTCCCTAAACGGTACTTGAATATCGGGTGATGATCCCTCAATATAAACTTTCTTAGAATTAGAGAAAGATTGTAAGGCTGAAGGATCTAAAATTGCATCCTCATTTACAAATTCTTTTGCATGCTTAAGTTGTTTGTCTGTGGTATTCATTGGTGCTCCTATAATAAGTTGTCAACGTAGAAGCAAAAAAATTTGCTTTCCTACGGTGGTTTTAGCCACATCAGGTTCAAAGGGTTTTTCTCACTACTTAAATTTAGATTTAAATAGACCCCTAGCAATAACCTTTAAATTACGCGAATCTATTTAAATGCGCAAGCTTGGTGAGTGAAAAATGAATCTTTTTCATGCAAAAATAGTCGATAGATGATGACTTCACTCGGATATAATAACCATTCATTTTTAATTACCGATTATCGCTTAATGTTTAACAATGATTGACGAAAAACCTCTAATAAAATTCAAGTTTTTAGAATTGCAACGAAAATTAATATTTATTTTACTGTTTACTCTTCTTTTCCATCAAGCGTTTAGTGAAGAGACAGATTTAATTGAGATATATAATAAGGCAGTAGCTCATGATGCCCTTTTAGCATCCGTAAAGTTTGAGA
>CALKDJ010000023.1 GCA_938084195.1 uncultured Methylophilaceae bacterium | reverse complement strand
ATTAGGTATAGAATTTTTATTTACAGTAATGTGTGCCTTTCCTAACAAGATATCAGCAACCTTGCCTGTTAGTTTTTGTGGGCGCAGGTCAACTAAAAAAACATGCGACTCTGTTCTACCAGAAATAATTCGAAAACCTCTAGATTGTAATTCCTTTACCATAGCTTGGGCATTTTTAATTACTTGGGCCTGATAATCTCTAAATTCAGGTTTAAGTGCCTCTAAAAACGCAGTTGCTTTTGCAGCTACAACTTGCATAAGAGGCCCGCCTTGTATTGCAGGAAAAACAAAAGAATTAATAATTTTTTCAAACTCAGGTTTTGCAATAATAAAACCACCTCTTGGTCCTCTAAGTGATTTATGAGTGGTTGATGTCACAAAATCAGCAAATGGAACTGGATTTGGATATGCATGCCCGGCTATTAACCCTGAATAATGAGCCATATCTACCATAAAATACGCACCAACCTTTTTGGCAATATTAGACATCCTCTCCCAATCAAACTTTAATGCATACGCTGAGGCCCCACCAATAATAAGCTTAGGTTTTGACTCAATAGCTTTTTTTTCCATTTCGTCATAATCAATTTCTTCATTATGATTTAGACCATAAGCGACAATATTAAATAACTTACCTGATAAATTTGCTGGAGATCCATGGGTCAAATGCCCACCATGACCAAGATTCATTCCCATGATAGTATCCCCAGGCTTCAAGATAGCAAAGTAGACTGCTTGGTTAGCTTGACTTCCTGAATGAGGCTGCACGTTAACGTATTCAGCGCCATATAACTCTTTCAGTCTATCAATACAAATCTTCTCGACAGCATCCACATACTCACAACCCCCATAGAATCTTTTACCAATATATCCTTCAGCATATTTATTGGTTAACTGGGATCCTTGAGCTTCCATTACGGCAGGGCTTGTATAGTTTTCTGAAGCAATGAGTTCGATATGCTCCTCTTGTCGTATTGTTTCATTGACAATTTGATTCCAAATTTCTGAGTCAACGTTTTTCAATGGTGCAGTTTTGCTAAACATAAATATCCTTCAATCAAGTTCAAATAAAAGCTATAACATAATGTGTTATTTTATCATGGTAAGACCATACAATATTGCACTTGGTTTACTCTAAATTGAATTACAATTATTGACAATGTTTTATAAAAAGGAAAAGTAATGCGTTGGACTGATACACAAGAGATTGCTGAAAAATTATTTGATAATAATCCAGAGCTGGATCCAAAAACCATTCGTTTTACTGACCTATACCAATGGATTATTGATCTTGAAGGTTTTGACGATGATCCTGATAAATGCGGAGAGAGAATACTTGAAGCGATTCAATTGGCATGGATAGAAGAATATGACTAATCTTCTCCAAAAAAATATTTTTAAAGCCTATGATATAAGGGGGATAGTAGGTGATGCACTTACCAAGGATATAGTTAGCCTAATTGGTCAAGCTATTGGTAGTGAGGCGAGCGATCAAAAACAGACTAGTATTTGTGTTGGATATGATGGCCGTTTATCCAGCCCTGATTTATGTGATGCTTTAACAAGAGGTCTCTTATCTACCGGAATAGACGTAATTAACATCGGTTTGGTAACAACCCCAATGCTTTACTTTAGCACGCATGAATTAAAAACAAACACAGGTATTATGATTACTGGAAGTCATAACCCTCCAGAATATAATGGATTTAAAATTGTCATCAACACCAAAACACTTACTTCTGAACAAATTCAAGATCTATATAAAAGAATAAAGGATGGAAAATTTTCAAAAGGTAATGGAAAACTTATAAGCAAAAAAATCCAAAATCAGTATCTTACAAAGATATATGAGGGTATAAACCTTAAACGCCCGATGAAAGTCACTATCGATTGCGGTAATGGAGCTGCAGGGGTATGCGCAGAAGAACTATTTAAAGGACTTAATTTAGAGGTAGAGACACTATTTGGTGAGGTAGACGGGCATTTTCCTAATCATCATCCAGATCCCTCCAATCCCTCTAATTTAATTGATCTTCAAAAAAATCTTGCAAGAACCGATAGTGAAATTGGTTTAGCGTTTGATGGAGATGCAGATAGACTTGGGGTAGTTACAAAATCTGGAGAGATTATTTACCCAGATCGTCAGCTTTTGCTTTTCTCAGAATGGGTTTTAAAGGAAAATCCAGGGGCTACTGTTATTTTTGATGTTAAATCAACAAGACATCTATTTAAATGGATTCGTGATAAGGGAGGTATTCCTTTGATATGGAAAACAGGTCACTCATTAATTAAGGCAAAAATGAAGGAAACAAATGCAATTTTAGCGGGCGAGATGAGTGGGCATACATTTTTTTGTGATAAGTGGTATGGCTTCGACGATGGTTTGTATGCAGGAGCAAGGTTGCTTGAAATTTTAAGTCATTTCGATGACCCTTCATCAATTTTAGAGGCGCTTCCCAAAGGATTTAGCACGCCTGAGCTCAATATTAAGCTTGCGGAGGGAGAGCAGCATGCTTTAATAAAGACCATGCAAGATAATGCGATATTTCCTAAAGCCCTTGAAATTATAAAAATTGATGGGTTGAGGGTGGAGTACAAAGATGGTTTTGGTTTAATGCGGGCATCTAACACTACTCCTGTTATTGTTCTGAGATTTGAGGCGAATACTTCAGCTGACCTTGGTGTAATTCAAGATGAATTTAGATCTGTTCTTGAGATGTATGTTGAACGAGATGACATTCCCTTCTGAGCCAAATCCAATGCAAATATTTAATTATTTTTGGTTAAAGCCTCCTGGCATGCTATAGCCTGGTAAGCCTCATTTATACTATTTGGTTTGATTTTACTCCACTCAAGTGCCACATTTTTATTGAAAATTGCATTTCCAGAGGCGTTAGGGCTTTTATGTAAAGAATAAGCCAAAATTCTCATTGAATTTAATGTGCAATTAAATTGCACAAGACTTTTAGTGGAGTTATATTTTAGATGATGAACTTGTTGTAATTGTTCAAAATTTTCCATGACCCACATGCGTGTTTGATTATTAATAAGTTGAAAATCCCCAAGACTCACAAAAAAGCTTATCCCTTGAATTTTATCTGTATGAATTAATATCCATCCCTTAGTTTCAGTATGAGCCGATATTGAAAAAGCAAAAAAAATAAAGAAAATAAATTTTTGCATAATTAATATCATAGCAAATATAAAAAAAGCCTAGCAATAAATACTAGGCTTTCTCATTTGAACAAATATAAATTACTTGTTCATTACGTACATGGTTACTTCAAAACCAAAACGCATTTCTGTAGCAGCTGGTTTAGTCCACATAATATTTCTCCTTAAAGAAAAGTTAAATAATAAGACTTAGTCAAACATATTTGACTAAAGCCAAATATGAAAGACCAATAAAGTTTTAATGTATTAAATGATCAATTACTTGTTCATTACGTACATTGTTACTTCAAAACCAAAACGCATTTCAGTCGCTTGAGGTTGTGTCCACATAGTATTTCTCCTTGTTTATGGTTAATAAAAGTCATTAATCATAAACCAGATCATTGAAGATGTATTTATAAATAAATACAAGGTTCAACTTGAGATTTACAGGACTATACTAGACTTCTAGTTAAAAAAAACTATGAAGATCTACATGAAGTTTTACTAAGTAAAATCATTAGATAGAAAGTTGAAAGCTCAATAAAATATGTGGTTAATTTTTGTAAATCAACCTTTCTTTAGAGATTAGTCCTTAAAGCTGGTATCTAGTATAAATCTACCACCAACTCCAACCATCCAAACCTAGGTCAACTTCATCCTCCTCATCTGGTTTAGCATTAAATGGACCATTACCACCAATGAGTAATGCATCAGTTGGATGAAATGCCTTAACTGGCTCATCATCCAATCCAAGATCAACCACATCTGTTTCATCTGGTGTTGGGTTAAATCCACCATTACCACCGATAAGCAATGCATCAGTTGGATGGAATGCTTTTTCATCTGCCAAAACAGAACCACAGAAAAAAGAAGATATTAGTACAATAGGTAATATTTTTTTCATCTTGTTATATTCCTCCTGAAAATTTAAATTCTAATAGCAATATTTACATATAACTTTATATTTAATTTAACGAGATAAACGTGACTACAATATTACAACGTCCCATATAGACTAAAAGGGTTGATACAAAATATCAACCCTTTTAGGTAAGAAAAACTTTTTTACAGAAATATAGTCTTTAGTCTAAACCAAGATCAACCACATCTGTTTCATCTGGTGTTGGGTTAAATCCACCATTACCACCAATGAGTAATGCATCAGTTGGGTGGAATGCTTTTTCAGTAGAACCAGTTAGATCAGGCCCATCATCTTCTGGGAATAGATCAACTGCATCAGCTTCTTCTCCTGATGGATTAAATCCACCATTACCACCGATAAGTAATGCATCAGTTGGGTGAAATTCTTCGCCCTCAGCCATTGGCTCAGGTGCTGGGGGAGCAGTAACACAACCGACTAAAAAAGCAGCGGCTAGTCCTGCAGTTAATAGATGTTTCATTTAATTCCTCCTATTAAATTAAAAGTAACTTCTTCTATTGCATGAGTAATTACCAATGAAAGTTACTATCATGGCTTCAAACAATAATTTATTATTTCTGCAAACTGCCAATTTGTCAACATTATGACAACAATGAACTTAAAGAAATATATTTAGCTTTCTTTTATTTTTAAAAATAAAGTGGCTAATTTAAATCCTAATTCACTGGATTTGGTTATTAAAGTACTCCCTCTTTTCCTCTCTTCAGGGACAATGTATCCATAATAATATAAAAGACCGAGACTAAAGTTTGCCTCAGGATGGTTATTTCCAGCGGCTTGTTTTAGCCAAGTCCAAGCCTCTGCCTTACTCACACCTTTGTTATTTACATAAAACGTCCACATTTTAAATTGGGCATTTATATCGCCACCATTACCCAACTTTCTCAGAGCATTTAACTCCTTTTTTGGAATTTTATCTATGGGCCCATATTTTTGAAGAAAAGATAAGTCTTGTGTGTTTGCGGTGTTAATTGCATTTGCAATTATATTTGTCTCTATAGGTAATTTTCTTAAATAATGAGAAGCTTTTTTATGACCTTGCAAGGCAGATATTACCAGCCAATCTGATAAAAAATTGCTATTCGCTGACATTTCTTTAAGTCCAAACTCATATTGTGCATTAGGGTTACCGTCCCTAGCCATTTTTTCTAGTTCATTACCAAAAACATAGCCTGAGATTACCAATAAAGAAAAAAAGGTAAGTTTTTGAAACAAAGTGGTGCATTTTATGCTCATAAAGTGGACATTATCGTTAAACTATCTATAATTTATATTACAAGATTATGAAAAAAGGTAAATAATATTTTTAACTTACTAAAATTAATAGGCTTGATAACACTTTTATTAACATCGCTGCAATTAAGAGCGGATGCTAACCCGGAACTATGGCCTTATGTAAAAGAAAGGTTATTTAGTGATAGGCCTATCGCTGAGGCAGAATTTTTAACCATATCTGGACCAAAAAGAGCGTCCAGCGGTGCTCAGGTCCCTGTGACTATCAAGCTCGATTCTCCTGATGACATTGAAATGAAATACGTTTTTCTAATCATAGATGCCAACCCAACACAGCATGCGGCAACCTATAAACTTACTAACTTATCTCAAGAACTTGAGCTTTCCACAAGAATAAGAATGGAAACAGATTCCTTTGTTCGTGTGGTTGCAGAAGATACTGCCGGTAAATTGTATATGAGCGCTATCCCAATAAGAGCCTCTGGTGGATGCAGCGGGTATATGGATGTTTTCGATCCGGAACTAACAGCGAATCTTGGAAAAATTTTAGTGAAATCAAAAGATAAATTCCTCACTACAAGAATTAAACATCCGAATTTTACAGGTTTACAAAAAGACTTGGCTTCTGGAGGATATATACCGAGATGGATCGTAGAAGAAATTATCTATGTAAATAACGAGGAGATTGTTCTCGTTGCGCAAAACAAAATATCTATGAGTCAAGATCCTTACCTTAAATTTAAAGTAAATTCCGATATTAAAGGAGCTTTAAACATCATGGTAAGAGACACCAAAGGTCAAGGATTCAGTAAAGATATTACCATCTAAGCATTATCTTATCAGCTTAATCTTTGATCTAATCTCTTGATAACCTCCCCACAAAATCGGAAGTAATCCAATAATTACAAAGATAATAAAAATAATAAAAATTGTGGATAATGATTTGCCATAATTATCAACCACCTCCTTAAGCTCTAAGATTCTTTTTTGATTATGATGAAGCTGCTCAGTACTCAAATTCATTAAAACTTCTACTTTACATTCTCTTTCTGCGTCCAAGCATAATTCAATTTGGTGGTTTAATTCCTTACCAAAAAGCTGGTGTGAAAAAAATTCATTTGCTGACAAGAATAAGCATAAGAAAAAACCAATTATAAAAAAGAGCCAAAAAAATTGTTTAGATGAATTCTTAATTTGCAAGTAAATTTACCTTATGATAATTATGTAAAAAGAAACTTTAATCCAGCAATTATAAGAACTGCGCCTAAAGCCTTTTGAATACCATATACGTTTAGGTGCTTCAGCCCCAATTGAGTTCCAATTAAAACCCCTATAAGGACTGCTCCTGAAAATAAAAAAACAGTGGGAGGTAATGATTGCATAGAAGAAAGATTACCAGAGAGGCCTGAAATAGAATTGAAAAATATAAATGCAGCAGCCGTTCCTGATGCTTGCTTAACTGTTGTCCAACCTAAAAAAATAATTAGTGGTGACAGAAAAATACCTCCACCTGTTCCAGTTAAGCCAGAAAGTAACCCAATTAAAGCCCCTCCAAAAAAAGCAATGATAAGATTAACCTCGGCTCCTGATTTTTTAGCATATTGATAGAAATTCAATAAAAATTG
>CALKDJ010000022.1 GCA_938084195.1 uncultured Methylophilaceae bacterium | reverse complement strand
AACTGCCAACTTTCAAGGAAAAAGAACTTTATTCCGCAACTATTAATGGACAAAGTCTACTGCACGATCAATTAAATAATGTATTTAGAGGTTTTCGAAGAGATGCACACCCTATGGCAGTTATGGTTGGTGTAGTCGGTTCAATGGCAGCATTCTATTTTGATAATATGAATATCAATAATAGAAACCATCGTAAACAATCAGCTAATAAATTACTTGCAAAAGTACCAACAATTGCTGCTTGGAGCCACACATACAATCTTGGATTACCGTTTGTATATCCTAAACATGATTTAGGTTATGTAGCTAATATTCTTAATATGATGTTTTCAAGCCCAAATAAGCCCTATCATGTGAATCCAATTATTACCCGTGCATTTGAGAGGATACTTATTCTTCATGCTGATCATGAACAAAATGCCTCTACTTCGACGGTTCGATTAGTAGGATCAACTGGAGCAAATCCATATGCTTGTATTGCTTCAGGAATTGCATCTTTATGGGGACCAGCTCACGGGGGAGCAAATGAAGCCACCTTAAAAATGCTTAATGAAATTAAAAATGAATCTCGTATTAATGAATATATAAAAAGAGCAAAAGATAAAAATGATGATTTTAGATTAATGGGCTTTGGTCACCGTGTGTATAGGAATAGAGATCCTCGTGCTGAAATTATGAAAGTAACATGTCATGAAGTTCTTGATGAGTTGGGACTTAATAATGAGCCATTATTCAAATTAGCAAATACACTTGAAAGAATAGCTTTGGAAGATGAATATTTCATTGAAAAAAAACTTTATCCAAATGTTGATTTTTATTCCGGTATTGTTATGAAAGCCCTTGGCATTCCCAATTCAATGTTTACCGCTATTTTTGCGTTAGCGAGGACTGCTGGTTGGATAGCCCATTGGCATGAAATGATGACAGATTCAGATAATAAAATTGGCAGGCCACGTCAGATATACACTGGACGCACGCAAAGAGACATTCCTTAATTTTTTAAACTGAAAACGAAGAACCGCAACCACATGTAGTTTCTGCGTTTGGGTTTTTTATGACAAATTGAGAGCCTTGAACATTATCTTGATAATCTATTTCAGCACCAGTTAAATACTGCAAGCTCATTGGGTCTATTAGTAAAGTAACGGAGTCTTTTGTTACCTGCGTATCATCTTCATTTATTGACTCCTCAAATGTGAATCCATACTGAAAACCTGAGCATCCACCGCCGCTTACGAAAACTCTCAGCTTGAGATCTGGGGTATCCTCTTCTTTAATTAACTCTTTTACCTTATTCACGGCATTATCCGTAAAATTAATAGGGGTGGGCATTTTAAGTTCCGCTGCAGTCATTTCTTAATCCTTTTGCTTTGTAATTTCATTAAGTGCTTTTTTTTGTTTACCAATTTCAATCTTAGTCATCTTTTTTAGATTGGAGCTTATATCTGCTCCTGCATGTATTTCTATGAGATTATACTCAATATTACCTTTAATAGAAGCATTTGCATGCACTTCTAAGTAATCATAGCATTTAATATTACCAGATATTGTGCCACCTATTATCGCTGTTGGAACGAAAACATCCCCCTTAATCACACTATTTTCTCCCATTATTAGGGTACCATCCTCACCATCTATAACCATTAAATTTCCGTAAATTTTACCATCAAGCCTAACACCGCCAGTTATAGTAGTATTTCCACGAATAATCATATTTTCATCGATAAGAGTATCTAAATGAAATTTCTTTTTTCTTTTAAATTTCATTATTTTTTTCTTTTTCCGACAATTTTTTCATAAAATAGAATCTCTTCTTTTAATTCATTATTTGCTTTTTTAATCGATTCAAGCTCATCAATATTTTTTTTATTACTCATATTTTGTAACTTTATTTCCAAATTTCTTTTTACCAAATTATCTTCAAGGCTTTTATTTTCTGCTTCAAGCTCGCCAATCCTTAATATAAAATTTGTTGCTCCACCCCCATCAAATATATTAAATCCTATCCCAAAACCTAATATTATTGATATAAAACTGATAATAATATAATTGGGCCAAGTATTTCCCAGCTTAATACTTGCTTTTTTCTTCGTAACCCTTTGCTTTCTTCTTTTGGAAATCATATATTAAGGCGCCAAAGGTACTAAATTTAATCCATCTGTTTCATCATAATTCATCATAATATTCATATTTTGTATAGCTTGTCCTGCAGCTCCTTTCACAAGGTTATCTATAACAGATAGTATGATTATTTTATTGGAGTTTTTCTGCTTTTGAAAAGAAATTCGACATATATTAGATGATCTAACTGATTTTGTTTCTGGACATTCCCCCTGAGGTAGTATATCTACAAAGGGTTCTTCACCGTAAAACTTATGATAAGACTCTGAAATATCAAAATCTTTGATTGCATCAACATACATTGTTGCGTGAATACCTCTTACGATTGGCAGTAAATGTGGGACAAAAGTTAATTTAATATTTTTATCTTGCACCACGCTTGAGAGGTTTTCCTCAATCTCTGGAAGATGTCTATGACCTTGCAGCGCATATGCTTTAAAGTTCTCTGCCGATTCAGCCATCAACAAATTTGTATCCTCTTTTTTACCAGCTCCACTAATACCAGATTTGACATCAGCAATAATATTACTTTGATCTATTAAATTATTTTTAATTAACGGCAATAAACCCAACTGGATAGCTGTAGGATAACAGCCAGGATTTGCTACTATTTGCGCATTTTTAATTTTATCTCTATTAACTTCTGGTAAGCCGTAAACCGCATCTTTAAGTAATTCTTTAGAGGTATGCTTCATACCATACCAATGTTCCCAGACATCTACATCTTTAATCCTAAAATCAGCAGCTAAATCAATAATTTTTACTCCCTCCTTAGCAAGATTCTGTGCATATTGCATTGCAATACCATTGGGGGTAGCAAAAAATACAAGATCAGAATTTATCAAATCAGCTTCATCAGGATCAATAAATTGTTGAGTAATGAAGCCCCTCAAAGAAGGATAAACTTCAGACACAGGTTTTCCTTTATCTCCTCTAGAGGTTACATGATGAATATTTATGTGTGGATGTTGGGACAACAGTCTTAATAATTCAATTCCTGTGTATCCTGAACCTCCAACTACACTTACATTAATTTTATTTTTCATTTAGTCGTATTTTAGTCTTATAAAAAAATAAATGTTGAAAAAAAAGCCGCTGAAAGCGGCTTTTAGAAAATTTAACGTTTTGAAAACTGTTTGCGACGTCTCGCTTTTCTTAAACCGACTTTCTTTCTCTCAACTTCACGACTATCTCTTGTAACATAGCCTGCTTTTGATAAATTACTTTTTAGTGCTTGATCATAGTCCATCAATGCTCTAGTAATACCGTGTCTTACAGCACCTGCTTGCCCTGACTCTCCACCACCTTCTACATTCACTTTAATATCAAAAGTAGATGTATTTTCAGTAAGTTCTAGGGGTTGTTTAAGAATCATTTGTGACGTATATCTTGAAAAATATTCCTCAACAGGTTTATTATTAATAACAATCGAACCTTTACCAGGCTGGATAAACACCCTTGCAATCGAACTTTTTCTTCTACCTGTACCGTAATAATATTTACCTATCATAATTTTCCTGAATTAAATTGTTGTTGGTTGAGGCTGTTGCGCAGCATGATCGTGCCTGTCACCAGCATAAACTTTCAATTTCTTAACCATTGCATAACCAAGAGGACCTTTTGGTAACATGCCTTTTACTGCTTTTTCTAATGCCCTACCAGGGAATTTATCTTGCATTTTCTTAAAATTAGTTGAATAAATTCCACCTGGAAAGCCTGTGTGACGATGATATATTTTATCTTCAGATTTATTGCCTGTAACTTTCAATTTATCTGCATTGATAACCACAATGTAATCGCCAGTATCAACATGAGGGGTATAAATGGCCTTATGTTTACCTCTAAGTCGATGAGCAATAGCGCTTGCCAGCCTGCCCAATGTTGCATCAGTTGCGTCTACTAGTAACCAATCTCGCTTTACTTCATGTGATTTTGCTGAAAATGTTTTCATCGTTTTACTAATTATTCATTAAAAAATTTAAGAGGCGAATTTTATTCTATTTATATACTATTTGTCAATTAAATTGCGTTACATCATCTTATTTAATTTGGGTAAAAAAGGAAAGAAAAATAAGTAATCCTACATAGTTGTTTATCTTGAAAGCTTTAAAATTTCCTTCGGAAGAATTTTTTAAACCTGCATATACACCATATAAATTTACAAACGATGAGAGAATCAGAAAAAAATAAAATAATTTTGAATATTCATTTTTATAACCAAAATAAAAATAAATTAAATACATGAATATAAAACTTATTATGATAAAAATTGGGGTAAATTTTCCAAATGTTTTTGCAGATGAGTAAATATTAATCTTTTTGTCATCCTCCAAATCTACTAATGCGTAATGCGAATCATATCCTAAAACCCATAATAAATTAGCAAGGAAAAGTAACCAGCCCTCCAAAGTGATAGTATTTTGTATGGCTGCGAAAGCCAGAAGAATACCAAAACTAAAAGCAATACCCAAAAAGATTTGAGGAATCATGAAGAATCTTTTAAAAAAGGGATAAATTAACGCTGATATACAAGCTAAAATAGATAAATAAGTTGTATACATGTTAAGTTGTAAAACTAGAAAAAAGCTTAATGCCAATAAGGAAAGTAAAAATATAAAAGCTGTTTGGTTTGTTATATTTTTGAGAACTAATTGCCTATTTTTGGTTCTTTTAACGTATTTATCTATATTTTGATCTGCTAAATCATTTGCAATGCACCCAGCAGAACGCATTAAAATAGTACCCATAGTAAAAATAATAATTAACTTTATATCTGGTAGTTGATTGGATGCAACCCATAATGCTGTGAGGGTTGGCCACAAAAGTAAAAAAAATCCTATAGGCTTATCAAATCTTGCAAGTCGCAACAAATTTAATAAAAAAATTTTATTCAAATTCAAAATTATTTATTGCCTCAAAAAAATATTCAGTTAATAAAATATTTTTTCTTTTATATTCAAAATAAGACTGCCTGCCAATTACTAAATTTTTACTATCCATTTTAAGTGATTTGATTTTTTTAAGAATCTTATTGTTTAAGGATGGTGCTAAATATGAAAAATTAGAGCGTTTAATAGATGGATTTTCATAAACAATCCTTGATAATGAATTAGTATTTAATTTTTTTATATCATTCCAATAACCACGAAGATATTTACGAGGTAAAATAGTTCGTGCATACATAATCGGCACTCCGTTAGCAAAAATGATAACTTCCCTAAGAAAAATATTTTCAGCTTTATGTAAAGGGAAAAAATTTTTTTCTGATAATAAAAGATTTTTGTTTTTATAATTATTTGTTACTAATTTTATTTTTAAATTAGCAATTTTCTTAATGCGGTTTGTAAGAGAACTTTTATTTTTGACCCACTGGTTCATGTTGATTAAATCTATACCTAAATTACTTACATTAAAATTATATTTTCTTCTCCAATGCATTTTAAGTCCTAGTAATTTCTTGATAATTACTAATCCATCTTTGAAGATGTGATTCTATTGCATTATGATTTTTATTTATTAAATCTTCTGCATCATCTTTTGCATAATCTAATAATGTCTTATCTTTATTAATATCTGCAATCTTTAATGCAGGAAGTCCGCTTTGCTTTAAACCTAAAAATTCGCCAGGACCTCTTAATTTAAGATCCTCCTCAGAAATTTTAAAGCCATCTATATTCTCATAAATAACTTTTAATCTATCTTTCGCAATATTAGATAATTTTTTTCCATACAAAAGTATGCATGTACTTTCTTTAGATCCTCTTCCAACTCTCCCCCTAAGCTGATGTAATTGGGAAAGACCCATTCTTTCTGCATTTTCAATTATCATCATAGTTGCATTAGGAACATCGACCCCAACTTCAATAACAGTGGTTGCTACTAAAATTTGTAAATCTCCTATTTTAAATTTATGCATTATGCTTTCTTTTTCTTTTGGTTTCATTCTTCCATGAATTAAGCCTACTGTTAACGGGGCAAAAGAAGATGAAACCTCTTTATATGTATTTTCAACAGTCTCAAGTTGTAGTTTTTCACTTTCTTCAATTAAAGGACAAACCCAATATACTTGATTACCCTCTTTACAATGACTTTGAATAATAGAAAAAAATTCGGTCCTTCTAGAATCCGCAATTAATTTTGTTTTAATTGTTTGTCTTCCTGGAGGTAGCTCATTAATTGTTGAAATATCCATATCTGCAAAATAACTCATGGACAATGTTCTCGGTATTGGAGTTGCGCTCATCATAAGCTGATGTGCTTGATATTTTTTATCAATCTTATTTTTAGTTCTAATTGAAAGCCTTTGCTCCACCCCAAATCGATGTTGTTCATCAATAATATATAGCGCCAAAGATTTAAATCTCACATTATCTTGAATTAATGCATGCGTTCCCACAAGCAAATCAATATTTCCTTGCATAACCATTTCTGTTACAAATAACTTTTCTTTCTTAGAAATACTCCCCGACAAAAAACCTACAGATATCTTGAGCGGATCAAGCCATTTTTTTAAATTATTATAATGTTGCTCTGCTAGTATTTCCGTTGGAGCCATGAGAGCGGCTTGATAACCATTTTTAATAGTCTGAATAGCTGCTAAAGTAGCTACAATAGTTTTCCCGCATCCAACATCTCCTTGAAGAAGCCTATTCATTGGAGATCTTTGTTTTAAATCTTTCATTATTTCTAAATAAGTTTTTTTTTGCATATTTGTTAGTTCAAATGGTAAAGATGAAATAAATAAGTTATAAATACTTTCATCCTTACTAATGGGTTTTGCTAAAAAATTTTTCTTTTGATGATAAAGCCCCCTAAAAAAAAGCTGATGTGCTAATAGCTCATCATATGCAAGTTTATTTCGATAAATATCATTATTGATGATGCTTTTTTTGTCCGGCATATGAAGCATTGTTATTGACTCTATTAGATCAGGCAGATTTCTTTGCTTATTTAGTTCATAAAAATAGTCAATAATGCTATTTTTCTCAGTTATAAATTTAAAAGCTTTTTTTACAAGCTTAAGAACAGCCTTTTGAGTAACTCCAGATACAAGAGGGTATACAGCGGTTAAGTGTTGTGGAAGTATCTTATGTTTTTGAATAATCTCATATTCAGGGTGGATCATTTCTCTTATAAAAGATTGCTCTTTAACAATGCCGTATACGCGAATTTTTTCTCCCAAAGTAAACTGTTTAATTTGGCTTGGATAAAAATTTAAAAATCTTAATTGTAATGTTCCTGTT